>CAMDIH010000018.1 GCA_945898515.1 Candidatus Neomicrothrix parvicella RN1
GACGGTGATCTGTTCATCATGAACGGATCCAAGATCTGGAGTTCGGCGGCGTTCGTCAGCGATTACGCCCTGTGCCTGGCCCGCACGAACTGGGATGTGCCCAAGCACCGCGGTCTCACGATGTTCATCGTGAAGATCCATCAGCCCGGCATCCAGGTGGAGCAGATCCGCCAGGTCGATGGTTCGATGGAGTTTTGCCAGGAGTTTTTCGATGACGTACCGATCCCGGTCGCCAACGTTCTCGGCGAGGTGGACGATGGCTGGACGGTGGCCACTCGTTTGCTGGTACACGAACGCAACGCGGTGGGCGGTGGATCGCCGTACACCAGCGGCCGCGCGGGGGGCCACGAGTCGTCGGGCCAGGATGACAGCCTCGCCGAGATGGCCCGCCGCCGGGGCGGAGCGGGTGACGCTCATCTTCGCCAACTGGTGGCCGAGGCGCACGTGCGGGGTCTCGTGGGCGGGTCGCTCATCAAGCGGGTGACCAGTGGCGTGTCGAGGGGGCAGATGTTGCCCTCGGCCGGTTCCCTGCTGAAGCTCTTCAGTGCCACCAATGTGATGCGCCGCTATGAGATCGGCCTGGAGTTGGCCGGGGAGGGCGCCGCCGCCTGGCCCGAGGGCACCGTCGAGGTGGCCCAGCGGTTGAGTGAGGCCACGCTGTGGCGCCAGGGTCTGTCGCTCGGCGGGGGGAGCAACGAGATCCAGCGCAACATCATCAGTGAGCGCCTTTTGGGGATGCCGCGTGAGTTCGCCGCCGATCGTGACGTGCCCTATCGCGACGTGCGGCGAGGCAGTGCTCGCCGCTGAACCGGGGGCGGTAGTGCTCGGACTACTCTTGCCGGGGCCAGCCGATCGAAGGGAGCGTGGGGTGCAAGATCCACTGCAGTTCGAGGGGAAGCGGGTAGTGGTTACCGGCGCGGCATCGGGGATGGGGGCGGCCACTGCCGCGTTGCTCAGCGACCTCGGGGCGGAGGTGCATGGGGTCGACATCGCCACCGGGTCAGCCTCGGTGGCGAGTTTTTACCAGTGCGACCTGAGTGATCCAGCTCAGATCGATGCCACCGTGGCGGCCATCGGCGGCCGCGTAGATTCGCTGTTCAACTGTGCCGGCTTGCCCACTACCGCCCCCGGCCAGAAGATCATGGTGGTGAACTACCTCGGTCATCGCCATCTCACCGAGGCCTTGTTGCCAAGCATGCCAACCGGCTCGTCCATCGGTTTCATTTCCTCCGTGGCTGGCATGGGTTGGCAGGGCAACGCCGAACTCCTGCTGGAGCTGGCCGCCACGAAGGACTTTGCCGCGGGCCAGGCCTGGTGTGAGGCCCACGACGATGCCATCGCGCTGAACGGCTACGGGTTCTCGAAGGAGGCGATCAACGCCTACGTCTCTTGGCGGGGCTACCAGTTGGCGACTCAAGTGAGGATCAACAGCATTCAACCCGGTCCTACCGACACCCCCATGATGCCGAGTTTTGTGGAGAGCATGGGCGAGGATTTCTTCGCAAAGTTTCCCAAGCCCGTGGGTCGGAATTCACGCGCTGACGAGCAGGCGTGGGCCATTGTCATGCTGAACAGTCCCCGGTCTAGTTACACCGCGGCCACCAACGTGTTCACCGACGGGGGTTTCACCGGTGGTCTGTTCACCGGCAGTATCGATTTCGCCAGCCTGATGCCCCCCGCCTAGCCCGGGGGGTAGTGGCGGCGGGGCCTAGAGGATGGCGCCGGATTCCTTGAGGGCGCTGATCTGGTCCCAGTCGTAGCCGAGTTCCATCAAGACGAGTTCGGTCTGTTCGCCGTGTTCCGGGGCTCGCTCTACCTGGATCGGCACCTCGTCGAATTGAGCCGGGCTGGCCACCAGCGCCACGTCGTCGCCGTTGCCCGCTGTCATGGTGGGTAGGTAGCCATTCGCTTGCACCTGCACATCGTCGTAGAGCTCGTCGAGGGTCTGGAATGGGCTCCATACGCCGTCAAAGGTGGCCAGAGTTTCCTTCCAGTACGACAGCGGCTGGCTCTCGAAGGCCGCGTCGAGCCGCCCGATGCACTCCTCGGCGTTCTGGGCCCGCACCCCGGAATCACAGAACTTGGGATCGGTGGCCATGTCGGGGACCCCGAGCCGAACCACGAAGTCGTCCCAGTGTTTGTCGCTCTGGAGAAGGATGAGGCTGATGAAGCGGTCGTCGCTTGTCCGGTAGGTACCCACTCCCGGGTTGGGCGACTTGGTGCGGTCACCCTGGGGGATCTTGGAGAACCCAAAGAGTTTCGAGGCGATGATCATCGGGGAGATCTGCCACATGGCGGTGGCCAACAGGGATACATCCACGATGCTCGTCTCGCCGGTTCGTTCCCGTTTCAACAACGCGGCGGCAATGGCCCCGGCGGTGGTGAGTCCGCCCATCACATCGCCGAAGGCCGGGGTGGGTTGGCCCGGCGGCCACCCGCCGGGTCGTTCGGGCATGGTCACCCCTACGCCGCCTCGGGCCCAGAACGAGGCGCCGTCGTACCCGCCCTTCTCCGCGTCCGGTCCTTTCGGGCCTGCCCCCGAACCACGGGCGATCACAATGTTGGGGTTACGGGCGCGGATGTCGTCGGTGTCGATGCGGAGCTTGCGACGAATAGGAGGCAGATAGTTGGTGAGGAAGACGTCGGCGGTCTCGACGAGCTTCAGGAGGGCTTCCCGCCCGTCGGGGTGGGTGAGGTCGAGGGCCACCGAACGCTTGCCGCGGTTGGGCTGCTCGATCATGAAGTTCACCGCCCCGGCGCCGCCGGGAAGGAGGCCGGAGGTGATGAGGCCCCGCTGGGGATCGCCGCCGGTGACGGGTTCAACCTTGATGACCTCAGCGCCCCAGTCCACGAGGACCGAGCCCCCCGAGGGGATGAACATCCAACTAGCAACCTCGATGACGCGGATCCCCTCGAGCGGTCCAGACACTGGTTTCTCCTTGTGTGAGGCGACCGGTCAGGCCGGCCAGCCGACGGTCTTGGTTTCGGTAAAGATTTCCAGGCCCTCCAGGCCACACTGCCGGCCGATGCCCGACTGCTTGTAGCCGCCAAAGGGGGCATCGGCGCCATACCAGATGCCCCCGTTGAGGCCGAGGGTTCCGGTGCGGATGCGGCGAGCCACGGCCTTAGCGCGGTCGAGCGAGCCGGAGGTGATCATCCCGCTGAGGCCGTAGGGACTTTCATTGGCGATCCGCACAGCGTCGTCGTCGTCGTCAAAGGGAATCATCACCAGCACCGGTCCGAAGATTTCCTCCTGGGCGATGGTCATGGTGTTGTCGACGTCGGCGAACAGGGTGGGCTCCACGTACCAGCCGGTGGGTAGATGGGCCGGCGTACCGCCTCCCAATACCAGGCGGGCCCCTTCTTGCTGGCCCTTTTCGATGTAGCCAAGCACCCGCTCTCGCTGTCGGGCCGACACGAGCGGACCCATGAGGTTGGAGGCATCAGTGGGGTCGCCGTAGGCCACGTTGGCAAACCCCACCGCCGCGCTCTCGACGGCTTGGTCGTAGTGACGCCGGGGCACCATGAAGCGGGTGGGCATGGCGCATCCCTGCCCGCCGTGGAAGCACATCGACGCCGCCAGGGCCCCGGCGCTGGTGAAGTCGGCGTCGTCGAGCAGGAGGTTCACGCTCTTGCCGCCGAGTTCGAGGAACACGGGTTTGAGGTGCGCCGAGGCGGCCTGCATCACTCGCTTGCCGGTGGCCGTCGAGCCGGTGAAGGCCACCATGTCCACCAGGGGAGAGGTGGTGAGGACCTCCCCCACGAGGTGGTCCGCGGAGGTGACGATGTTCACCACTCCCGGCGGGATGTCGGTGTGCTCGGCGATCAGCCGACCGATGCGGGTGGCGTTCCAGGGGGTGTCGGGGGCGGGCTTGAGCACGCAGGTATTACCCATGGCGAGCACCGGCCCGAGTTTGTTGAGGATGATCTCGATGGGGAAGTTCCAGGGCACGATCACCCCCACCACCCCGATGGCTTCTTTCCACACCTCGCGTTCGGTCATCCCCATACCGAAGGGGTCATTGGGGCCGAGCGAGCGCCGCCAGGGGAACGTGTCGATCTGCTCGGCGGGCCAGGTGAGCGCATCGCGCAGCGGGGTGTCTAGTTGCGGGCCGTAGGTGATGAGAACCGGACAACCAACCTCGGCCACCAACTCGGCGCGCAGTTCCTCTTTCTCCTGTTCGATGGCATCGCGAAGTTGGAACAGGCACTGCCGACGAAAGGCGTGATCAGTGGCCCATGAGGTGGAATCGAACGCCCGTCGTGCCGCCGCAATTGCGGCTTCCATGTCGGCCCGTGTCCCATCGGCCACATTCCCCATGACCGCTTCGGTGGCGGGATTGACATTATCGAACCGGCCGCCGTCGCTGGCTTCCACCAACCGCCCGTCGATCAACATCCTTACTTCACCCATCACCACTCCAGTTCAAGGTTTTCCACGGCGCGCAGGCCTTGTGAGTACTCCAGTTGCACGCCCTGTTTCACGCGATACTCGGGGATGGCGTGGTGCCATTCCTCCAGCGTCACTCGCAACTCCATGCGGGCCAGATGGGAGCCGAGGCAGCGATGGGCCCCGCCTCCGAACGCGATGTGCCGGTTCTCCAGCCGGTCGAAGTCGATTGTGTCTACCTCGGGCCAAACGCGCTCGTCGGTGTTGGCTGAGCCGAGCATCAGGGTGACGATCTTGCCCTTGGCAATGGGGCAGCCGGCGAGTTCGGTGGCTTCGGTGGTAACCCGCACTACGCCCTGCACGGGTGATTCCCAGCGCAACATCTCCTCAATGGCATGGGGGATCAGCGATGGATCCTCTACCAAGGCTCGTCGGTGGTCGTCGTGCTGCGCCAGGAAAGCGAGCATGCAGTCCAAGGAGGCCGTCACGGTATCGAGGCCGGCGAGAAAGAAGAGGTATCCGATGTCGAGCACTTCGTTGGTGGTGAGGCGCTGTCCGTCTACCTCGGCATCGAGGAAGCGGGAGATGAAGTCGTCGGAGCGCTCTTCTTGGCGCGCGTCGATGGCTTCCTGGAGCACGGCATAAATCTGCTGACCTATCTTGTTGGTGTAGGCCACTCGTTCCTCGGTGGTGGCCACCGGGGGTCGGATGATGCCGTCTTTTAGTTTGACAAACTCCGGGGCCCGGCTCACGGGGAGGCCGAGCAGTTGGAGGAATACGGTGGTGGGGAGGGGCTCGGCCACCGAGGTGTGGAAGTTGCACCCGCCCTGGTCGGCTACGGCGCGCACCATGGTTCGTACGAGGGTGCGAGTTTGGTCTTCGAGCAAAGCGATCTGCTTGGGAGCGAAGATCGGGTCGAGCAGTTTGCGGTAGTTGCGGTGGTGGGGTGGGTCGATCTGGAGGGGGATCAGGGGGCGAACCTGTCCGATGGCTACCGCATCGATGCCGGAACTAAAGGTTTCCGGATGCTGGAGCACGTAGCGCACATCGGCGTCGCCCCCCACGATGACCATGCCGACGTCTTCGCCCATGTCGATGGCCGCGCCGGCATCGCGCAACAACTTGAACATCGGTTGGGGGTGGGCGAGGGCCACCGGATCGGCCTCGCCTCCCATCATGCTTAGGTCAGACATCGGGTTCCCCTCATCGGCCGCTCTCGGGCCTCGTACCCCTGTTTTAGTGGACATCTAACGTTGGTGTCATAAAAGATGCCTAGGTTGGATCGGCGGCCCGCACCGTGTGCTTTTCGGCGGGGACGATGGCGGGCGCTTCCTTCCATAGTGGGATGCCGTCTTCCGGCTTGGCGGCCGGCCACCCGTCCTCGTGCACCTCGGCCCAGTGCGAGTGGTTGAGTTGGTGGAGGGTGAAGCAGGCGTTGAGGCTGTTGTAGAAGCCCTGGTTGTCCTGCGTTTCGTTCACCGACTCCTTGATCATCAGTGCGGTCATGGTGGGAAGCGCGGCGATGCGACGAGCAAAGGCCAAGGTGCAGTCCTCCAGTTCACCGCGGGGGAATACCTTCGACACCATCCCGAGGCGGTGGGCTTCGTGGATGTCGATGCTGTCGCCGGTGAGCATCAACTCTTTGGTCTTGCGGGCGCCAAACTCCCAGGGGTGGGCGAAGTACTCCAGTCCGCACATGCCCAAGCGGGTGCCCACCACATCGGCGAACACCACGTCGTCGGATCCCACGATGAGGTCACACGCCCACGTGAGCATCAGACCGGCGGCGAATACCGTGCCCTGCACCTGAGCGACGGTTATTTTTCGGAGGTTCCGCCAGCGACGGGTGTTTTCGAAGTAGTAGTGCCACTCCTGCAGCATCCGCTTCTCCGCTCCGGAACGGGTGGCTCCGTTGATGAAACTGGTGGGGTGGGTGGCGTACTCCTCCCGGGCGGCCTTGGATCCCATGTCGTGTCCCGAAGAGAACAGGGGACCAGTGCCGCCCAGGATCACTACCCGACAGGTATCGTCGGCCTCGGCGCGCAGAAAGGCGTGGTCGAGTTCCACCAGCAGGCCGCGATTCTGGGCGTTGCGGGCTTCGGGTCGGTCGAGGAGGATGCGCACGATGGCGCCGTCATCGTGGGTCTCGTACTGCAGGTATTGGTACTCGGTCATTGGTCTCCCTCTCGGTTTCACACGCGGCGTCACCCGAGGTGACCTAGGGGTCCGACACTAGAAGACGCGGCTACCCGGCGGGGCGGGGACCGGGGTGGTCAGTCCACGACGTGGTCCACCAGTCCCCACGCCAGGGCGGTGAAGGCCGAGATGGGGTGGCGCGTGAGGGCGAGCAGGGCGGTTCGGTGACGTCCGATTCGACGGGGCAGGCTCACGGTGCCACCTGCTCCGGGTATGAGGCCTAGGCCCAGTTCGGGCAGGGCGATGGTGGTGGAGGCGCGGGCCACCACGTGCCCGCCAAAGGCGGCCAGTTCGATTCCGCTGCCGATGCAGGAGCCGTGGAGGTGAACGGTGGTGCGATGGGCCAGGGGGTCGAGTACCGCGCCGATGCTCAGGGCCAGACGGATGAGGTGGCCGCTGGTGGGATCGGGGGTGGTGCCGAACTCGTCGAGGTCGCCGCCGGAGCAGAACGATGCTCCCGCCCCCCGCAGTGTCACCCGCACCGCAGGATCCGCGGTGGCGATGGCCAGCGCGTCGAGCAACCCGTCGCGCATCTCGTGTCCGAGGGCATTGTGTCGCGCCGGGCGATGGAGTTCGATGGTCAACACATCTCCCTGGCGTTCCACTCGCACGGCCGCGGTGGCGACGGGTGCACGGTTTCGCCTCGGGGTGGTGGCTCGCCAGCGCAAGAACTCCGGGCCGCCCTGCAACGCCGAGTAAGTGGCTGATTCGGCGAGAAGGCCCTCGTGGGTGGATCTCCCCTCGGCCCCCCGCAAGAGAATGGCGAGGGCCGTGCTGGCGAGCGGGGCGCGTTCCGCGGTGGCGATGATGGCGAGGATGTCCTCGTCGCGATGGGCGACGACATCGGCCCAGGCGCCGGGTTCCTGACCCACTACGATGCAGGGCTGGAAATCGAGCGCGGGAGTTCCTTGCGGAGGTGTCCCCTTCACCACGATGACGTCGCCGAGGCCGCCTTCGCTCCGGGCGGCGAGGAAGGCACCGCACTGTCGACCGGATAGCTCAATCACGGCCATTGCCTCAGCCTAGCGATGGGCGCCGCTCGTGCCGGGGGCCCGCCGGGCCCGTCGGCGATGCGCATCAGGCGCCTCGGACGCCCCGCAGGCCGCGCCAGGCCATGTCCGCCACCAGTCGGGCGAGGTCGTCGGCGGGTTCTTCGGAGCCCTCGCGTATCCAGAGCCGGCTGGTCCCCTCGGCGAGCCCGACGAGGCCATGGGCGAGTTGTCGTCGTTGGGGCGGCGTGAGACCCGGTACATCGATCAGGGTGGCGATGGCCTCGGCGATGGCTCCTTCCACCTTGGCTACCTGGGCGGCGAACTCATCGTCTCGTCGGGTACCGCCACCAAAGAGCACTCGGAAGGCGGCTTGGTTCCTTTCCACCCATTCGAAGTAGGCGATGAAGCCGAGTTCCACCTGTTCATGAGGCGACTGGGCGGTGGTGGTGGCGGTGGTGATGGCCTCGAGCAGGTGGGCCCCGACGTCGGTCAGCACCTCGCGGTAGAGGTCGCGCTTGGACCGGAAGTGCTGATACAGCACGGGTTTGGTGACGCCAGCGGCTTCGGCCACGTCGTTCATGGACGCGGGGTGCAAGCCCTGCTCCCCGAACACGGTGAGGGCCACATCGAGGAGTTGCTGGCGTCGGCGGGCGGCCGGGAGACGCTCGGTCACGGGGCGCTCGCCGGTGGGGGGGGTCACGCCAGGAAGCGTAGGCGTTGCCCGTCACTGCCTCCGGTCAGGGGTGCTGGCCTCAGTGGGTGTGGGTGATGAGGCTGCGGGCAACCTCACCGCCTTGCATGTCGAGGAAGGCCTGGTTCACGCCGTCGACGCCGATCTCCTTGGAGATCAACTCCTCCAGCATGAGTTTGCCCTCTCGGTAGAGCCCGATGAGCTTGGGCACGTCTTCTCGCACGTTGGAGGAGCCGTACCAGCAGCCCTTTACGGTCTTGGAGAGGTACAGGAACGTGAAGGCAGCGTTCAGGTTGAGCATCACGTCCATGCGGGGCACGCCCACGAGAATGGCCTCGCCGCCGGTCCGTGTCATGTTGATGGCTTGTTCGATAGTGGGGCCGAGTCCGATGACCTCGAAGGACACATCGGCGCCGCGGCCTTCGGTGAGGGCCATCACCGCGCCAACGGGATCGCCCTCGCCAGCCTGGATGAGATCAGTGGCGCCGAACTGCTCGGCCATTTTGAGTTTCGACTCGAACATGTCGATGGCGATGATTCGGGTGGCCCCGGCGATTTTGGCACCCTGGATCACGTTGAGGCCGACGCCGCCGCAACCCACTACTGCGACGCTGTCGCCCGGGCGAATGGAGGCCGTATTGAGGGCAGCTCCCACCCCGGTGAGTACCCCGCAGCCGATAAGGGCAGCGAGGCGCAGGTCGATGTCGTCATCGATTTTCACGAGGGAGATCTCCGGGACGATGGCGTAGTTGCCGAACGTTCCGCACATGGTCATCTGGCGCAGGGGCTCACCGGCGAGGCTCAGCCGGGTGGTGCCGTCGAGCATTCCGCCCGCCGCGATCATGGCGCTCTTCTCGCACAGGTAGGACTGTCCGCGTTCGCAGCAGTAGCAGGCACCGCAGGAGGGGATGAAGGACAGCACGACATGGTCGCCGGGCTTGAGGGTGGTGACGCCTTCCCCGACCTCCTCGATGATGCCGGCGCCCTCGTGGCCCAGCACGATCGGGGTGGGGAGGGGCATCGTGCCGTTCTGGACCGACATGTCCGAGTGGCACACCCCGGAGGCCACGATTTTCACCTTGGCCTCGCCCGGTCCGGGGGCGGCGATTTCAATGTCATGGTGGACTACGAGGTCGTCGTCGACCGCTTTCAACACGGCTGCGGTAATCATGTTCAGTCCCCTTGCTACGAGTAGTTCAGGGTCCGAGCGTGCCACTCCGCTCGGAGGCGGGCAAACCGACCTTGGCGGTTACAGGCCGCGGGCGCGGTCGTCCCGCTCGGCAGCCTTGATGCCGTAGCCAACTACGATGGCGGGGGCGAGCACGATTGAGCCCACCACGATGGTGGTCACCACGATGGTGCGTACGGCACCGTCGAAGCCCACTGCGAAGCCCATCCCGAACGCCACGATGGCGATGCCGAAGAGGGAATAGCCCAGCCGCTGGCCTATCGACACCAGGTGAGCGATCTGGGCCCGTTTGATCAGCGTGGGGTCCCCGGGGGCATCGGTCATGCCGACCAGCCTGCCTCATCAAGCACGGCACCGATGGCCTCGCGGAGCCGGTCGAGACCGAAGTGGGCCCGAGCAAGGTCGTGGTTGTGGGTGTGGAGGGCCTCGTCGGGATGGCGCAGAAGGTGGTCGAGGCGGGCTGGATCATCGGGGGAGAACCAGCGGAATCCCAAGGCCCGGAGTTCCTCGGCCACCGGATACGCGCCCACCGCCACGAGGCGATGATGGATGGCGGCCTCGATGGGAGGGTTGCCGAATCCTTCCCAGGTGGATGGGAAGGCCACCACATCGCTGGCGGCGTATGCGTCGGCCATCGACCCGGGCGAGGGTTGATGGATCACGCGGCACCGCGCCGTTTGCAAGGCGTGGCGCAGGGTGTTGTCGTAGCCGTCCTCGGCAGGGCCCAGCAACCAGTAGGTGGCGTCGAGGGCCTCGGTGAGCCGCAGGGCGGCGGGCACGTTTTTGCGCTCGATGGCTCGCACCGGATGCAGCACCACGCGCTCGTGTTCCCCTACCCCGAGGGCGGCGCGGGTAGCCGCTCGATCGCCGGGGGCTTCGTCCACATCGAAGCCGTTGTAGATGGTGGTGGCGGCGATGCCTCGCTGAGCCATCTCCTCCTGGGTGCGATGGTTGATGGTGACGTGACGCCACGCGGGGTCGGTGGGGGGTAGTTCCGTGATGTGTCGGAACTCGTTGCGCTGCCAGGGCGGATCATGGTGGTGCAAGAGGGTGGCTTTTCCTCGTCGCTGGGTGGCCACGAGGCGGGCGGCCGGTAAGTTGAGGGGAATGGTGCAGAGGTTTTCCACCACCACGAGGTCGGCGTCGGCCAGGGCGGCGGCGAGTTGTCTCGCATCGGGCTGGGCCGTCGCTCCCAACTCCAGGCCGGGTACAAGGTGGTCCACCGGGCCGTCGCCGGCCACGGTGGTCACGGTCCAACCGAGTTGGCCAAGTGCCGCCATCCAGGTCTCGGCCACCACGGAGACACCATCATGACGACCGAGTCGGAAACTCACCACGGCGGCAACAGGCACGAGGGCACGCTACCGACCGCGGTGGCGCTGACGGCCACCGCCCGGAGCATTCTCGACGCCGCCTGGCGTGACGACGGCGCCGGAGGCGGCTATTGCGTTCCCAACCCGCAGACCTACCCGTGGCAATGGCTCTGGGACAGTTGTTTTCATGCCGTGGCCTGGGCGCATCTTGGCGATCCACGGGCCGTGGCCGAGTTGAGCAGCGTGCTGGCGTGTCAGGATGACGACGGCTTCGTTCCGCACCTGCGGTACGGAACGGAGGCCAACCCTCATGCCGAGATCTGGGGGGGGCGAAACGTGTCGTCGATCACCCAGCCCCCGATGTACGGCCATGCGGCGCGGCTGCTGAGTGCTCGCGGCTTCGTGGTACCGAGCGACGTGCTTCGCCGGGCGGGCCTCGGGTTGGAGTTCTTGCTTCATCGACGGCGGCGCAGTCCGGCTGGTTTGGTGGAACTGTGTCATCCCTGGGAGTCGGGATGCGACGACAGTCCCCGCTGGGACGATGCCTTGGAGGGGGAGTGGACTGCCGCGCGCTGGTTCGACCGTAAGGGCGAACTGGTGGCCACGATCGAGCGCCTCGCCGGGGGGGCGCCGGTATATAACCCGGAGTTTGCGGTGGGGTCGGTGGGATTCTCGGCCTTGGTGGCTTGGAATGCGCTGGAGTTGGCGTCCTTGACGGGAGATGCGTCGTTACGGGCCGAGGCCGAGCGTCTGGTGGCAGCGGTGGATGGCCGTTGGGATCCGAGGCAGAGCACTTGGGTTGACGACGGTCCGACGGCCACCGGCTCGGGTCGAGTGCGCACCCTTGATGCACTGCTGCCGCTGCTGGTGTGCCCGCGCCCCAGTGCCTTCGATCAGCTGGTCGACCCGCGGGCATTCGGAGCCGCTTGTGGTCCCACGGGGGTGCACCGTGGCGAGTCGAGCTTCGCGGCGGATTGTTACTGGCGTGGCCCGGCGTGGCCGCACCTGGGTTATTTGCTGTGGCTGGC
This sequence comes from Candidatus Neomicrothrix parvicella RN1, assembly GCA_945898515.1. Classification (GTDB taxonomy): domain Bacteria; phylum Actinomycetota; class Acidimicrobiia; order Acidimicrobiales; family VFJN01; genus VFJN01. Next base: position 11,800 of record CAMDIH010000018.1, read on the forward strand.
CGCCACGAGCGGGGGGCGGTCCGACGTGGCTCGATCGTTGGTGAGATCGATGACAACAGGAGCGGTTGCCTCCGGTTTTGCGGAGTACTGGGAGCCAGACAGCGGCGAGGCCTTGGGGGCCGTGCCCCAGTCCTGGACGGTCCTCATTATGTTGATGCAAGCACGGTAACTATCCCGTTCGGCCTGGGACCAGCGGCGGCGACGGCGCCGGGTCAACTCACGGGTAGCTTCGGCGGCGCCGAGGATCACGATGAGGTCGCCGAAGGACAACACGTTCTGCGTGGGGCGGATGGGAACAACGGCGCCGAGGGCGCCGAAGGCGTCGCGTCGCGACTCGAGGTGCTGGGCACCGGCGAGGTCGGCCTCTTGGCCCGCCGTGGTACCGGTGGCCTGTTCCAGAGCGCTTTGGCGCACGGCCACGCCGTTGTTCAGAACTAGAGCGGTGAGGTTGAGCAGCAGACCGAGCCCCACGAGTACCGCGCCGGTGAGGTGCCGGTTGGCCATTGCCGCAGTAATGAACGCCGCGAAGGAGGCGGCCAGCGCCAGGGGGGCCAGGTTGGGGTTGAGTAGGAGCGAGAGGGCATAGAAGATCCCGCCGATGCCGAACACCCAGATGTGGTGCAACCTGGGTCGGGCAGTGTGCACCCCGGCCGGGGCGCGGCACACCCCGATGACACCCCCTAACGCGACGGCGGCGACCAGAATCAGCACAGGTTCACGGTACCGACGTCCTGGTGGGGGCTGGCGGACCATCACCGAAGGATGGGGCGGGATGTCCTTCAGGGAGGCGGGGCTAGTGATTTGGGAGCGAGCAGGAGCGCGGCTGTCTCGGGGGGGACGCAGACCACGATGCCGCGGATGATGGCGTCCCGCTGGGGGAGATCGATCTGGCCAAGAGGGCTGGGGCTTGCTGCGATGCCGGTCAGGGCGGGGCGTCCCACCACGGCCAGAAAGCTGCGGGCCACACATTCGGCCTGAAGGTCGCTGAGCGGCGTCTCGAGCCCGGTGGCTAGCTGCTTGGCAATGGCAATCGCTACATCGTCGACAGTGGTGGTTGTGGTGGTGGTGGCTGTGGTGGTGGCTGGAGCGGCGTCATGGGTCAGCACGAAGGCCCCGCCGCCGGCTACGGCGAGCAGCACCAGCGCGGCTGCCGCGACGGCGGCGGCCTTCATGATCCGCATTAGGGGTTGGGAATGAGATTCCCGATGGAGATTCCGCAACTCTCGAAGTACTCGGTGGCCTGTTGGATGTTGAAGGGTGAGGTCGAGCTGTCACCTCGAAGGTCGAACGCCTCGAAGAGCTTGTCGCTGAGGCAATTCGCCTCCCGGGGCGAGATGTCGAAGTTCTGCGTGAGGGTCTCCGCGAATTGACGGCGAAAATCTTCGGGGAGTGCCTCATCGATCAACTCATCGATCGACTCATCGATCGACTCATCGATCATTCCACCGAGTCGGTCCCTGACCGGTTCATCTGGCGCCGTGGTGGTGGTGGTGGCTGCGTCGTCACCCCCGTTTACGTTGGACGCCACGAGGGCCACGACGACCGCCACCACAATGAGGGCGAGGATGCCACCGATGAGGACGCCCTTGTTCTTTTTCCCTCCGCCCGGTTGATCGGACGTTGGTTCCGGCGTCGAGGGGGCCGCCTCGGTGTAGGGATCGGTGGCCACCACTCCGGCATCGGAAACATTCTCGCTCCAAGCGATGCCGTCCCAATATCGGTGCTCGTGACGACCGGTGGGGTCGGGCTGCCAGCCCGCTGGGGTTTGTTCGCTCATGCTGCCTCCGTTGATCGGGGGATCGGCTTCCAAACGGCTAGTTGCCGTTGTCGCTGCCGTCGTCGCTGTCCATGTCGCTGTCCATGTCGCTGTCCATGTCGCTGCCGTCGTTTGTTTCGGCAGGCGCACCATCAAGGTTGCATTCTTCGACAGCGCGGGTGGTGGCAGCCAGCAGATCATCTTCGATCTCGGCCGGGGGCGCATCGGCATTGAGGTCGAGGTCTGCCATCTCCTCGAGTCCTACCTCGTCAATCAGGATCTTGGCGAAACAGTCGCCTTGCTCCTCGGTACCCCCATCTTCTTGGAAGGCAGCTGACAGTTCCTCTTGCAACGCCGCCTCGTCCGGTTCGTCGCCACCTCCTCCGCAGGCCGCCAGAGTGAAGAGAAGGGAGCCTGCTACGGCTGTAGTTATGAGGGAGAACCGGGACATGGAAGACCGCCTTGGGTGAGGGATGAATCAATGCAAACTGTAGCCCCAAATGTGGGCGGCTAGTGGGAACTCAGCCCGGCCCGGCGGCGCGAGGAGATAGGTTCTCGGGGTGATCCACCTTGATGATGGCGGCTTAGTTGCGTTGCTGACCATCGACCGTGTCGAGCGCCGTAACGCCCTCGATCATGCGGCCTTGGAGCAACTCCGCGATGCTCAACGCCGCAGTGTCAACGCCCGGGTGCTCGTGCTCACCGGGGCCGGAGGCCACTTCTGCGCCGGGGCGGATCTGCAGGTGGTGGAGGATGACTCCTTTAGGACGTTGTTGCGGGAGGTGCTTGCGGTGTTCCGGGATGATCCGCGTCCGGTGGTGGCGGCGGTAGACGGCGCTGCTCTCGGGGCCGGTACCCAACTAGCCATTGCCTGCGATCTTCGGGTGGCTACGACAGCGGCTCACTTTGGTGTCCCCGCCGCCAAACTCGGGCTGATGGTCGACCACTGGACGATTCAGCGGCTGGCGTTGTTGGCGGGCGCCGGTCCGGCTCGCGCCATGCTTCTCGGTGCCGACACCTACGGTGGCCAAGAAGCGTTGCAACTGGGACTGGTGCAGCGCATGGGATCACTAGACGACGCTCTGCGGTGGGCTCACGAGTTGGCGGCGCTGGCCCCCCTCACATTGGCGGCGATGAAGTTGGGTCTGAATCGCCTTGAGATGCCATTTGGCCACCTCGAGGATCCGGCCACTGAGGCAGCCTGGTCCGCGGCGTGGGGCAGCCGCGATCTGCAGGAGGGGATCGCCGCCTTCAGGGAGAAACGCCCGCCGGTGTTCCGCGGTCGCTGAGGGTTAGAAGCTCGACGGCAACAGCCGGCTGAACTCCTCGAAGAAGAAGAAGACTGCGATCAAGAAGAACGGCAGTCCGATCCCGTAGGCGATCCAGGGCCGCCAGTGACGGGCCAGGATCCAGGCCACCAGCCAGATGTCCAAGGCCATCAGGCCGAGCAGGACCGCGGGTAGGATCGACCCGCCTTCGCCGTCGATACTGTCCAGGTCGGCTGGCACCGAGGTGGTGTCAAGACCGAGGCGGGGAGGAAGGGCGGTGGTCTCGGGGGCGAGTTTGGCCACCACCACGATGCGTTGGCGGGCGCTGTATTTCGGATGGCAGGCGGTGAGGGTGAGGCGGTTGTCGCCGAAGTCTCGGAGCACCTCTACCTGTGAGGGCGACACGATCTGGTTGCCGTTCCCATCGCCCTCTTCGTCGCTCACGAAGTAGCGGAATTGCCCCTGCGGCGTCGTGATCACGATCTCGTCGCCGGGGACGAGTTCGTCGATGCGGTTGAAGGGCGCCCCGTAGGTGGTGCGGTGTCCCGCGATGGCAGAGTTGCCCGTCTGGCCCGGCAGGGGTGACGCGGGATAGAGGCCCGGGCCCTTTTTGAGGTCGGAGAGCGACACCCCCTCAACCACGATGTTATCCACCCCAATCTTTTGGATCTCGATCTTGGCGGTCGGTTCGCCGGGAGCAGCCGGTTTCGTCGGCGGAGCCGTCGGGGGGGAAGCCGGGTCGGGAGGGACAGTGGTGGTGCTGGCGGCGGTGTCGAGGATGGTGGCGAAGTCTTGTTGTAGTTCGTCCTGCGCCTGCGCCGTTTGGATACTCGTGCCCCAGAGTTGGTAGGCCACGAACAGCAGGATGAGGACCCCGGCGCTGATGCAGATTCGCCCGAAGGCACCGAGAAACCTGGCCAATCGCATGGAAACGAATCTAGTGGTAACCCTGGCTGTATTGGTGGCGCCCTTGAGCCGTCCGTAGGGTGAAGGCATCCCGATGGAATCCGTCATCCACCTGCGTGGCGCCGTGACGGTCCTGGGCCGCTTCCCCGCTCTGGCCGGGATCGACCTGGAGGTTGCGGCTGGAGAAATCGTGTTGCTGCGCGGCTCGAATGGGGCCGGCAAGACCACCGTGCTGCGTCTCTGCGCCGGGTTGTTGCCGGTCACTCGAGGTGAGGCCATCGTGCTCGGTCACGATCTAGCGGACCGCCGGGGGGGCCGGGATCTGCGCCGCCGGGTGGGTCTACTCGGTCATGCCACCGGCCTCTACGACGAGCTGACCGTGACGGACAACGTGCGGTTCTGGGGCCGGGCGGCGGACGCGGCGGCGGGGGACATTGATGCCGCACTAGTGGCGTGTGGGCTCGTCGGGGCTCTCGCTGATCGACCGGTGGCCCGTTTGTCGGCTGGGCAACGGCGGCGCACCGCGCTGGCCTGTCTGGTGAGTCGGCGCCCGGAACTGTGGTTGCTCGATGAACCCCACGCCGGGCTGGATCAAGACGGTCGCGACCTCCTTGATGGTCTGGTGGGCAGCGCCGTGGCCTCAGGAGCCACGGTGGTCTTGTCGTCCCACGAATTGGAGCGGGCGGAGGCGCTGGCCGACCGGGTAGTGACGATTGTCGCCGGCACCACCGACGTCTCGGTAGCCGCGGGAGAGGAGTCCTTCCTTGTTCCGTGACGCCGCGCTAATGGCGGGAAAAGATCTCCGAATCGAGTGGCGCTCCCGTGTCACCACCCAGCAGATCCTGCCGTTCGCTGTGCTGGTCATCTTGTTGTTCGGGATGGCCCTCGACCCCGACCGGGGGATCTTGGCCCGGGCCAGTTCGGGCCTGTTCTGGATCGCCGTGTTGTTCTGCTCACTGCTCGCCATCCAGCGCGCCTTCACCATTGAGGCCGCCGACGGGGGCCGGGACGCGCTGCGGTTGTCGGGTCTCGATCCGGCTGGCGTGTTCTTGGGCAAGGCGGCGGCGATCGCCGTGCAACTCATTGCGCTGGAAATCGTTCTCGCCATGGGGGTTGTGATCATTTATGGCGCCCGGATCACGGGGTTCCCACTGCTGCTGGCCACGTGCCTGGCCGCCACCGCAGGACTGGCGGCGGCTGGCACGCTGTACGGCGTGCTTGCTGCTGGTCTTCGCGTCCGCGAAACGTTGCTCCCGATTCTGCTCCTCCCGGTCTTGGCACCGGTGCTGATCGCTGCCACTCGGGCCTTTGAGGCGGCGCTGGGGGGCGTGGCGGTCGAGGGCTGGCCGTGGTGCGGATTGCTGGCCATGTTCGCGCTGCTCTATTTGATCTTCGGCACCCTTGCCTTCGGCACCCTGTTGGAGGAGTCATGACCACCCCGTTGGATGCTTCTGCCCTGCGCGCCACCACCGGCTCACGCGCCACCCGCTTGTTAGGAATCCTCACGCTGGCAGGCATGGGCCTATTGGTGTGGTGTGCCTTTTGGTGGAGCCCACCTGATGTGGTCCAAAAGGATGCAGTCCGGCTGTTGTATGTGCACGTGCCCACCGCCATCGTGGCCTTCACGGGGTGTTTGATCACGACGGTGGCATCGGCCATGTGGTTGCGTCGCAAGAGCGACGGATGGTGGCTGCTCGGGCTGGCTTCGGCGGAGGTGGCCTTGGTGTTCACCGCCGTCTGCCTTCTCACCGGCGCGATCTGGGGGCGCATTACCTGGGGCACGTACTGGGATTGGGATCCTCGCATCACCTCCACCACCATGCTGTTCATCCTTTTGGTGGGCTATTTGGCATTGCGCCGCATCGATGGTGAGTCCGGAGATGCTGCACAGCGCGGCGGGCGCAGCGCCGTGGTGGGGCTGTTGTTGTTTCCGAACGTGTTGATCGTGCACTTCTCGGTTGATTGGTGGCGTTCGTTGCACCAGACCGCCACCATCACCCGGCTCGACCCCACCATCGAGGGCGCGATGCTCTTTACCTTGATGCTCGGTATCGTGGTGTTTTCGATGTTCTTTGTCTGGCTCTTGATGCACCGCTTCCGCTTGGCTTGGTTGGACGAGCGCGTCGGGGCGTTGGGCCTCGACGATGCCATCCGTGCCCGTCGAGCCGAAGCGCACCCGCCCACTCCCGAAGGGAAGAGCTAATGCTGGCCTTCACCTACGCTGGGTACCTGGCGGCGGGTTGGGGCATCTCGCTGGCCGTGTTGGGCGGGTACGCCTGGATCACGGTGCGTCGCGGGCGGGCTCGGGCGGCCCTGGTGCCAGCCAAGGAGCGTCGGTGGAGCTGAGTCCACGCCCGTCGACAACGCCGGGGGCACCTGGGGGGACGCGCCGCCGCAAGCCCTGGGTGTACGGCGTGCTGATGCTGGTGGCCGTGGGTTTGGGCGTGGTCGTGTACCAGGGTCTGAACAGCGCCTCGCTCTACTTTTACAACGCTGATGAAGCGGTGGAACAGCGCCAGGACCTCAGTGATCGGCGATTCCGGTTACAGGGCACTGTGCAGGAGGGAACCGTCGCCACCACTGGCGATGGCGTCACGTTCACGGTGGCCTACAACGGGGTTGATGTTCGTGTCCGGCACCAGGGCGATCCCCCTGAACTTTTTCAACCCGGCATCCCCGTGGTGCTCGAAGGCCGCTGGGCGGCGGCGGGCGGAGAGTTCGCTAGCGATTTGATCAGGGTGAAGCACTCTGAGCAATACGTGGCCGACAACGGTGAGCGCCTCACCGATGCCGATGATGGCCAGAGTGGCGACGAACGCCCTAGCCCCCGCATTCCGTGAACGCAGCGCTCGGCACTGCCGGCATCGTGTTGGGGTTCGCGGCGTCCTGCCTCGGCGTGGCGACGCTGGCGGTTGGCCTGCGGCAGAAGCGACCTCGGCTTCTCGAGACCGGCTGGACGTACAGCCTCTTGGCGTTACTCGGCGCCATTGTCGCCGTCGTAGCGATGCAACGGGCGCTCATCACCCGCGATTTCTCCATGGGGTTCGTCAACGACCACGGTTCGTCTCGCACGCCGGCCCTGTTCAACGTGGCCACGATGTGGTCGGCGCTGGAGGGTTCGATTCTCCTGTGGGTGGCGATCCTCACCGGGTACACCGTGCATGTGGCGCGGAAGTTTCGGGCCCGTCTGACCGACCCACTGGTGGGGATGGCCCTACTGGTGATGCTGGTGGTCTGTGCTTTCTTCTTTCTTCTCATCCTCGGGCCCGCCAACCCCTTCACCACGGTCTCGGTCTTACCCGGTTTCGATGGTCCGGGTCCGAATCCGCTGCTCCAGGAGCACATCCTGATGGCGATTCATCCGCCGATGCTCTACCTGGGATACGTGGGGTTCACGGTGCCGTTTGCCTTTGCCATCGCGGCACTGGCCACGGGTCGTCTCGGTGAAGGCTGGCTGTTGGAAACCAGGCGGGCCACGCTCACCGCCTGGGGGTTTCTCACCATCGGGATCATTCTCGGTGCGTGGTGGAGTTACGAAGTTCTTGGTTGGGGTGGCTATTGGGGCTGGGATCCGGTGGAGAACGCCTCGTTGCTGCCGTGGCTCACCGGTACCGCCTATCTCCATTCGGTGCTGGTGCAGGAACGTCGCGGCATGCTGCGGGTCTGGAACCTTTCCTTGTTGTGCGCCACCTTCAGCCTCACGATCCTTGGCACGTTCCTCACCCGTTCCGGGGTACTCGAATCGGTGCATGCCTTTAGCGACAGCGACATTGGGGTCTGGCTCCTGTCGTTCTTCGCCCTCACCGTGGCGGTCACCCTCGGCCTCATCGGATGGCGGGGCGACCAGTTGCGCTCGCCCGGGCAGATCGATTCTCCCCTCTCGCGGGAGAGTGCCTTTCTGGTCAACAACGTGTTGTTTGCCGCCTTCGCCTTTGTAGTGCTGCTGGGCACGGTGTTCCCGTTGATTGCCGAGGCGGTCAACGGGCGGGGGGTGGCGGTCGGACCGCCGTACTTCAATCGGATGACCGTACCGATCGGTCTTGCCTTGCTCTTCATGATGGCCGTCGCCCCGGTCCTGCCGTGGCGGAAGGCCTCCACCGAGTTGCTCTCCAAGCGATTGTTCTTCCCGGCCTGGGCGGCGGCCATCACTGCGGTGGTAGCCGTGGCCCTGGGCACCCGAGGTTTCGGCACGGTGGCCACCTTCGCGTTGGGTGCCTTCGCCGGTGGGGCCGCGCTCCGGCAGGTGGTTCTCGCTACTCGCCGGCAAGGTTGGCGGGGTTTCGTGGGCCGGGCGAACGGGGGGATGATCGTGCACCTTGGGGTGGTGATTATCGCCGTGGCGATCGCCACCAACGGTCACTTCCTGCGCGAGGTCGAGACTTCTTTCGAGCCGGGGCAGACGCTGACGGTGGGAGGTCATGAGATCACCTACCTACGCACCGTTGTGGTGGAGGAACGCAACCGAACGGCCACCAAGGTGAGCGTGCAGATCGATGGCGACCAGATCTACGAGCCGGCCCTTTCGCGTTACCCCGGGTTTGGTTCCCTGATCGGCACGCCGTCGGTGAAGACGGGCTTGCGCGAAGACGTGTACATCACCGTGACCCGACTTCCTGAGGGTGCCGACGGTCCCGTGGTGCTCCGGGTGATCATTCAACCGATGGCCCTCTGGCTTTGGGTTGGCGGCGGGGTGATGCTGTTGGGCACGATCTTGGCGGCGTGGCCAGGCCGTCGTCGGCTACCAACCGATGCGGTGTCGGCGCTGATTCCTCTCGACGGTCCAGTTTCGGCGGCCCCGGGACGAGGGACGGAGTGAGCGTCGCCGGCGCTGAGCCTGATCTTTCCGATCATCACAGGGGCTCGGTTCGAGAGGGGCGGCCGATGTTGATCGTGGCGGTGGTGTTGGCCGTGGTGGTGGCGTTGTTGATCGCCGTACTGGCTACCCGTTCCCCCAGCGGTGAGCGCAGTCGGCAGAGTCCGCTCCTGGGTCGGCCCGCCCCGGCCATTGTGGGCATCACCCTGGCGGGGGAAGGCTTTGATCTGGCCGATTACCGGGGCCGCTGGGTGGTGGTGAACTTCTTTGCCACCTGGTGCATCCCCTGTGTGCAGGAGCACCCGGAACTGGCGGAGTTCCAAGCTCTTCATGCCGGTACCGGCGACGCCACCCTGGTAAGTGTGTTGTTCGACAACACCGCCGACGAGGCGCAGGCGTTTTTTACCGAGAACGGTGGTGACTGGCCGGTGGTGGCCGACGAGGTGGGCGCGGTAGGGGTGGACTATGGCGTGGCTCGGGTGCCCGAATCGTTCCTGGTAACACCGAGCGGCATCGTGGTGGAGCGCCTCGTAGGCGGGGTAACCGCCGCCGAGATCGACGAGCTCATTGCCCTCTACGAGGGGGCTCCGGAGTGATCGACTGGGTTCGGGATCCTCGTGTGCGCCGGTGGGGTTGGATCGTCATCGCCGCCTTGATCATCGTTTCGATGGGGCGCGCCACGCTGGAGGCTGGTCCGCCCCGCACCACAGCGGAACAGGTTCGGGTCATCGGCGCCACCCTCAAGTGCCCCACCTGTCGAAGCCAGTCGGTGGCGGGCTCGGATTCGGCCGCCGCCAAAGCGATTCGCAACGAGATCACCCAACGGGTGGAGGCGGGGGAGTCGGGCGATGAAATCCGCCGGGCCATCTCAGCCACCTACGACGATGTGCAACTGATCCCCCAGGCGAGTGGGTTCGAGGGGTTGGTGTGGATCCTCCCAGTGTTCGTCCTCGTGCTCGCTCTCGCCGGTGTCGCCACCGGGGTGGCGCGCTGGCGCAGCGCCACCACGCGGCACGCCACCGAAGCCGATCGGGCTCTGGTGCACGAAGCCTTGGACAAGCGATGAGCGACTTGGAGGACCAGCGGGAGTTCCTGTTGCGCTCGTTGGAGGATCTCGAACGCGAACACGACGCTGGCGACATCGACGAGCAGGACTACGGCGTGCTCAAGGACGACTACACCGCCCGGGCGGCAGCGGTCTTGCGGGCGATCGAGCAGGGTGGGGTGCGGGCACCGGTGCCAGCGCGGCGCCGCCGGTCGTGGGTGGCGTTGGGGGGAGTGGTGCTTTTCGCCCTGCTCGCCGCCGTCTTGGTGGCGCAGGGTTCGGGTCGTCGCGATGCCGGCGACACCCTCACCGGGGGTATCCGCCAGTCCAGTACGGAGAAACTCAACGAGGCGGGCCGGCGGGGCAGCGAGGGGGACTACGAGGGCGGGATTGCCCTGTACGACGAGGTACTCGTGGCCGACCCTGATAATCGCGAGGCTCTTACCTACCGGGGCTGGTTCCTCTTCTTGTCGGGGGAGCGTGCCGAGGGTCTGACCCAACTGTTGGAAGTGGCTACCGCGCAGGGCGACTACCCCGACGTGCACGCCTTCCTGGCGGTGGTGTTCGATCGGAATGGACTCACTGCGGAGGCGTTGCGGGAACTCCGTTTGCTCGACGAACTCGACGCCCCTGCCTACATCCGCGAGATCGTTGCCTCCCTACGCGACCGCCTCGAAGCCGCCAGTTCGAGTACCACCACTGTCACCGTCGGCGGCTGAATCACCCTTAGCCGGGTGGCGGTAGGTAGTGGCCCTTGGTGATTCGGTTGGCATCCCAGGCCAGGACCCAGGTGGACGCCTTTTGCCACCGGAGGTCGTCTTTGAGTTTCAGACCCTGCGCCAGGAGAGCATCGAGGACATCGGGGATCACGTCACCGTGGCTGCAGAAGGCCGCGTTCGTATTCCGCAGGCCGTTCGCCGCCGCTAAGGCTCCCGCCGCGCCCGCCCCTTCGGTGAGGCACGGCTCGCTCTGCACCGCCAGATCGAGGCGTTGGGCGAGGGGCTCGAGGGTGCGCTCGCAGCGGAGAAAGGGACTGGCCAGCAGAACGGTGATGCCACTGTGGGCGAACTGCCCGGCCAGAGCAGTGGCCTGACGCTGCCCTCGGGGGGACAGCGGTCGCTGCTCATCGGCTCCGTCGTGATCGCGACGATGACCAGCGTCGGCATGGCGTATCAGGTAGAGCTTGCCCATCCCGCCGGGAGGATAGTCGCGTGCCCGATCGACTCGGCAAGCTCAACGCAAGCTGCGCAGGGCCTCCAGGATGGGTGGGAGGGCATCGATGGCGGCGGTGACGTCGGCCTCGGTGGTGTTCCATCCCACCGACAGCCGGAGGCTGCGGTGCGCGTCTAGCCCCATGGCTTCCAGGACCGGGGAGGGCTCGAGGGCCTCCGAAGAGCAGGCGCTGCCGGAGTGGGCGGCCACCCCGGCGCGATCGAGGCCAAGAATGACCGCCTGTGGCTCGATGCCGTCGATGCCAAGACACACGAGGTGGGGGAGCCGATTGATGGGATCTCCATAGCGATGCACGCCGATCATGGTGTCGGCGGCCGCTGCGATGCGCTCGGTGAGGCGGCGTTGCTCGGCGCTCTCGGTGGCGGTGTTCACGGCGGCAGCGGCGGCCCCGAACCCAGCGATGGACGACACCGACTCGAGTCCGGCGCGCCGGGCCCGTTCCTGCTCGCCACCGAGGAGGAGGGGTCGCACTCGCAGGCCGCGACGCACCAGCAGGGCGCCCACGCCAGCGGGCCCACCGAACTTGTGGGCCGACACGGACAGCAGGTCGGCGCCGAGGTCGTCGAAGCGGATGGTCTCGTGGCCGATGGCTTGGGCCGCATCAACGTGCACGAGGACACCCCGCGATTGGCATCGGGCCACGACTTCAGCCACTGGCTGCATGGTGCCAACCTCGTGGTTTCCCCACTGGACATGCACCACGGCGGTGTCCGGGCGGAGGGCGTTGAGCACTTCGTCGGGATCGATCCGACCGTAGTGATCGGTACCCACCAGCGTCACTTCGCCGTTGGCCGCCGCCCCGAGTCGTACGGCGGAGTGCTCCACGGCCGCCAGCACCTGGTGACTACCCCGCTCGGCGGCCCCCCAGCAGGCTGCCGCAATTGCCTCGGTCGCCCCACTGGTGAACACAATCGAACGGGGGCGGGTGCCGAGGAGGTCGGCTACCTGCTCACGGGCGGTTTCTACCGTCACCCGGGCTTCAAGGCCTTCGGCATAGATGCGTCCGGGGTCGCCCGCCTGGCCCAACCACTTGGTCATCAAGGTGAGCGCCTCGGGGCGCAAGGGAGATGTCGACGCGTGGTCGAGGTAGTGCCGCATTACGGGTCGCTCAGCCGATGATGGACGTGATGCAGCGATCGTCGCCCATGGGACGGCTTTGGGTGGTGGCGGTGTCGGCTTGGCCGTAGAGGGCACCGAGCATGCCGCGCACCAGGCCCCGGTCTACCGCGCAGATCACCGGGTGCTCGATGGCAGCATCCCCGAAGGGACAGTGGTCCGACACGATGCGTAGCCCGTCGCCATGACGTTCGGCATGGGCGGCGAACCCGTGGGCGGTGAGGGCGTCGGCTACTGCGTGAAGGGCGGTGCGGAAAGATTTCTGGGCTGCTCCGGTGGAGGCCGCATCGGCCAGAGCCGTCGCGCCCGGCCCGCCCATGGCCTCGGCCATCGCCTCTCCGTATTTCACCCCTACCTCCTCAGCCATCGCCTCGGCGGTGCCGTCGGGCAGCAGGGAGAGGGCGTTGCCGAGCAGGGCGACGAGGAGGTCGTCGTGGCGCACGGGGAGTTCGAGGGTCATCTCGGGAGACGACACCCGGTAGTGCTTCGAGGGACGACCGGCACCGGCGCCGCTGCGCCCGACGGAAACGTCGATGTAGCCGCCTCCGGCCAGTTTGTCGAGGTGATGGCGGGCGACGTTGGGGTGCAGTTCGAACCGTTCGGCCACGGCGGCGGTGGTGACGCCGACCGGGTCGGTGTGGCCCTCGGCGACTTCGCTGTGCTCATGCACGAACAGGTAAATCTCCCGGCGAGTGGGGTCGCCAAAGGCTGAGGTGATGGCCGTGACGGCCGAGGAGAACTCTCTCGGAGTGAGCGGTTGGGGGACTACGGACATTGCCCGGTATTCTACCGAAGGCTGAAGTGGATTTCCCCTGAACTTGGAGCGATTGCCTTATGTCCATCACCGTTGATGCTGTTATGGCCGCCCTTCGTCCCGTCGAGGACCCCGAACTGCATCGTTCGATCGTTGATCTCGACATGGTCCGTAATGTGCGAGTCGATGGCGATTCGGTGGCCTTGGAGGTCACTCTCACCATTGCCGGATGTCCGCTGCGTAACGAGATTCAGAACCGGGTGACGGCGGCCCTCGAGGGCATCGGGGTGGTCACCGTGACGCTCGAGTTCGGTGTGATGACCGACGAGCAGCGCGCCGCGGTGCGCGAGAAGTTGCAGGGCGACCCCTCGGCGTCGGCGGGCAGTCAGCCTTCCCACGGCCACGCCGAAGGCCGAGCTATCCCCTTCGCCGATCCCTCGAGCACCACCCGCGTGATGCTCATCGCATCGGGCAAGGGCGGGGTGGGCAAGTCCACCGTTACCACCAACCTGTCGGTGGCCCTGGCGCAGCGAGGCAAGAGCGTGGCGGTGATCGATGCCGACGTGTGGGGTTTCTCCATCCCGCGCATGTTGGGGGTAGAGCATCCTCCCGCGGTCATCGATTCAATGCTCGTACCCCCCACCGGGGCGGGTGGAGTGCGCTGTATCTCGATGGGGTTCTTCGCCAAGGAAGACCAGCCGGTCATCTGGCGAGGTCCGATGCTCCACAAGGCCCTGGAGCAGTTCCTCACCGATGTGTTCTGGGATGAACCCGATTATCTCCTGGTGGATCTGCCCCCCGGCACCGGCGATATCTCACTTTCGCTAGCCCAATTCCTGCCGCGCGCCGAGGTCTATGTGGTGACCACGCCGCAGCCGGCCGCCCAGCGGGTGGCCCAGCGGGCCGGTTTTATGGCCCAGAAGGTGAACCTCGAAATCAAGGGTGTGATCGAGAACATGAGTTGGTTCACCGGCGATGATGGCAAGCGTTATGAACTCTTTGGAGCGGGGGGAGGCGACGAGTTGGCCGACCGGCTCGCCGTGCCGCTGCTCGGGCAGATCCCCTTGGTCACCGAGCTGCGGGCCGGCGGCGACTCGGGGCACCCCATCGTGCTGACCGATCCGGCCAGCGATGCGGCCCAGGCGTTTACCCTCGTTGCGGAGCGCGTGGAGCTCGATCTCGCTCCTACCCGGCGCTACCACCGGGAGTTGAAACTGCTCTAGGGCGAACCCAAGGCCCCGAACGGGCGCCAGCGTTTGATTCCCGCCGGTGGGGCGTAACCTTGGTGCTATGGAGCCGATCGTGCCCGACCCACCTGTGTTCCCCGTGGAGGATCGTCCGGTGGGGCGACGGGTGGTGCTGGGGATGCTCGGTCTGGGGGGTCTCGGAGTCCTGTTTGGGGCCAAGGTGCAGTCCGGTATGGCTGCCTTTCTGAGTCCGCTCACACGGAATGACCGAACGGGCCTCACGTCGTTGCTGCCCTCGAGCGATCGCTTCCGCATCTACTCGGTCACCGAATCGATGCCCTCCCGCACGGATGCGCAGTACCGCCTCGTGGTTGATGGGGCGGTGGATCAGTCATTGGAACTCGACCTAGCCGACTTACGCGATCGCCTGCCCCAGACCAACCTCACCCGCGATTTTCAATGTGTCACGGGTTGGCGTGTGGCCGACGTGCCCTGGCGGGGGGTGAAGTTGGCCGATCTGCTGGCCACCGTTGGGGTGGCGCCGGATGCCACCCACGTGAGGTTCTATTCGTTCGACGGGGTCTACACCGAGACGCTCACCCTCGAGCAGGCCCAGCGTGATGATGTGCTCGTCGCCCACGAGATGCTCGGCGGACCCGTGACGCAGCCCCACGGTGGCCCGGTGCGTCTCTATGTGGCGCCGATGTATGGCTACAAGTCGCTGAAATGGCTGGATCGCATCGAGGTGGTTCGGGCGCTCGATGCCCCCACGGATCCGGGGTACTGGGAAAATCTTGGGTACGACACGGATGCCTGGGTGGGGGAGTCCAACGGGCTGGACGACGCCCCCACCGCATGACAGCCACCGCGCTCGACGCCAACGAGGTGGTGCGCTTTGACCGGGTCGAGCGTTGGTTGCACTGGAGTAACGCGAGCCTCTTTCTCGTCTTGTTGGCCACAGGCATGACGCTCTACATCCCGGCGTTGTCGAGCCTGGTGGGTCGGCGGGTGCTTCTGAAAGACATTCACGTCATTAGTGGTCTCCTGTTGCCGCTACCTCTCCTGGCGGCCTATGCGGGGTCGTGGCGGGGTGGTCTGCGCCGGGATGTGCGGCGACTCTCTCGCTGGTCGGTGGAAGATCGCCGCTGGCTCACCAGCCGGGGGCGACGCGGCCAGGCCACCATGGGCAAGTTCAACGCGGGTCAAAAGCTCAACGCCATTTTTGTGGCGGGGTGTATCCCGCTGCTGTTCGTCACCGGTTCCATCATGAAGTGGTTCAGCCCCTTCCCACTGGCGTGGCGCACCGGGGCGACCTTTGTGCACGACTGGTTGGCCATTGCCCTTGCGGCGGTCATCACCGTGCACATCCTCAAGGCGCTGTCCGATCCGGTGGCTCTGCGGGCCATGCTCCGCGGCACCGTTCCTCGGGCCGTGGTGGTGCGGCATCATCCCCGGTGGGCGGCCGAAGTTGAGGCCGAGCGACAAGACGGCACGGAGTCGAGCGAATGACCGGTAGATTGGCCCTCGCCCCTACCGAGGAGATTACGTGGACGTCCGCATCGGCCTGACCCAGACCCCGAAAGAGCTTGAGGTGCAGCTGGACGACGACGCCGATGCCGCCGCTCTCAAGCAGCAGGTGGAGGAGGCCCTCGCCGATGGCTCCACGCTATGGCTGACCGACCGTCGAGGCCGTCAGGTTGGCGTACCGGCCGAGAAGCTTGCCTATGTGGAGATCGGTAGCCCGAAGGACGATCGCCGCATCGGTTTCGGCGGCTGATCCTCTCCTAGTGGGGAATACGGCAAAGGAGTTGCGCTCGTCATGACCGTGGAACTCCTCGATCGCAAGTTGCTGTTTGTCACCGGTAAAGGTGGGGTGGGTAAGACCACGATCGCCGCCTCTTTGGCGGTGCTGGCGGCACAGCAGGGCCGACGAACGTTGGTGGGGGAGGTGGATGCCAAAGGCAACCTGGCCGACTTCTTTGAGATCGGCCCCACCGGGTTCAAAGAGCGGGAGGTATCCCGCAACCTGTGGGCGATGTCGATGAACACGGAGGATTCGCTCAAGGAGTATTTGGGTCTGCAACTGAAGATTCCGTTGGTGGCGCGTCTGGGGCCATTAGCCCGCACGTTTGATTTCGTGGCCAATGCCGCCCCGGGAGTGAAGGAGATTCTCACCATCGGGAAGTTCGTGTGGGAGGTGCGCGAGCGCCACTACGACCTCGTGGTCGTGGATGCCTCGGCCACGGGTCACATCGTTGGTCAACTGGCCGCGCCCCAGTCGATCCAAGAACTGGTGCAGGTGGGTCTGGTGCGGGATCAGACGGATTGGATGCTCGACATTCTTGGTGATCCAACGAAGACCGGCGCGGTGATCGTGGCGGCCCCCGAGGAGATGCCGGTGAACGAGACCCTCGAACTCGTCACCCGGCTTCGCGCTTCCACGGTGGTGGATCTGGCGGCAGTGGTGGCGAATCGCGTGCTCCCCGAATTGTTCACCCGTCGCGAAGAGAAGATCTTCGATGCTCTACCGGTGGCGACGCTGACCAAGGCGATCGGTGGTCCGGTGCAGCCTCTGCTCGATGGGGCTCAGTTGGCGGTAACCCTTCGCCGTACGCGCGGCGTGCACCTGGAGCGGCTGCGCCAAGAGTTGCCCCCCGAGGTTCCCTTGCTCTTCGTGCCCTACCTGTTCCAACGCAGTCACGGTGCCCGCGCCACCCGTCAGGTTGCCGAGCATCTGAACGAAGAGTTGACCTAGCGATGCCCGCCCCCAAGCGCCCCGCCGCCAGCACGCGTTCGATCGAGCAGTTGTTGGCGGCCAAGGAGATCGTGATTCACTGCGGTTCGGGAGGGGTGGGCAAGACCACTACCGCGGCGGCGGTTGCGGCGATGGCGGCGGTCCATCACGGTGGCAAGGTGCTCGTCCTCACCGTCGACCCCGCTCGCCGATTGGCCAACGCCCTGGGTCTGGAGGCATTTGGTAACAACGAGACGCAGGTACCGCCGGCGGCGTTTACCAAGGCCGGGGTGGAGGCACGCGGCGAGTTGTGGGTGGCGATGCTCGACACGAAACAAAGTTGGGATGATCTCGTCA
The DNA here is from genome assembly GCA_945898515.1 of Candidatus Neomicrothrix parvicella RN1. Taxonomy (GTDB): domain Bacteria; phylum Actinomycetota; class Acidimicrobiia; order Acidimicrobiales; family VFJN01; genus VFJN01. The sequence continues at coordinate 28,969 of CAMDIH010000018.1, forward strand.
CTCGTCACGCCCCCGACCCGGAAACACGGGAGGCCATCCTCGCCAATCCGCTGTACAAGAACATCACGGGTCGCTTTGTGCAGAGTCACGATTACATCGCCATGGAGCGGCTCTATGAGATTCACGCCTCGGGGACCTACGACCTCATTGTGGTCGACACGCCCCCCACCCGAAACGCCATCGACTTTCTTGAGGCGCCGGACCGCATGGCCGACTTTTTTTCGAGCCGGCTTCTGCGTTGGCTCACCGTGCCGGCCCGTAGTCGGGTGTTCTCGTTGGCCTCCCGGCCGTTCTATTCGGTGGCAGACCGCGTGCTTGGGTCGAAGTTTCTGGAAGACATCGCCGAGTTCTTCCTTCTGTTCCAGTCCATGTACGACGGTTTTGTGGAACGCGCCAAGGCGGTGAACCACACGCTGGGAGACAAACGCACCACCTTCGTGGTGGTGTCTACGTTGGAGGCGGCACCCGTACGCGAAGCCGAGTTCTTCATCGAGGCTCTCGATCAGCGGGGCTTGCACCTGGGGGCGGTTGTACTCAATAAGGTGCTGCCGTCGTGGTTTCTCGAAGAGGGCACCACGGCGTCGGCGCAGGCAATGGTTTCTCGATCCGAATCGTTGGCCGAGGCGCTGCCGGCATCGGCTGGATCACCGGAGTTGGTGGCCCGAGTGCTGCGGGAGGTTGGAGAGAGTTTTCTCAACTTTCAGGTGGTGGCCAAGCGGGAAGCGGACACTCGGGCCGATCTCTCTTCTGCTCCAGAGGTGGTAGCCACCGTGCCCTATTTTGATCGCGACATCACCGACCTCGCCGGGTTGTTGGAACTCGGCGAGCAACTCTGGCGCTAAGGCGGACGGGGGGTTGAGGGTCCGGCGCAAGAAGTTGGCGTTGCGCTAGGGTCACGATGGGCAAGAAGTGGTCAGGAAGTGGTAGCACCATGAGGCTATTTCGTTCGCGATCTTCCGACTCACCAGAGGTCGTCGACCTTCGGACCTCCGCCGAGGGTCCGTCCGGTCCCCCCTGGGGATCACCGTCAAACTGTCCGTATTGTCACGGTCGGGGCTACCTCGATCACGTCGATCTGTTCGACGAGATCATGTATCTGCACTGCACTGCCTGTGAGGAAAAGTTTGTCCTCACCCGGGCCCAAACTGACGCCGCCCGCCCGAGCGCATAAGGGGTGGGCTAGTCAATCCCGTAACGTGGGGGGGCTATGGCATCGCTGACTGAGCTCGCTCGCTTCCATACCGTTCTTGACGGTCGCGACGTGAACCATCTCCAGCGGCTCGTCGCCGTCTGGGGTCTGTTGGCCGACTTCTGCTTCGCCGACCTACTGCTGTTCGCCCCCACGGTGGATTCCCAGGATGCTGAGCGCTTCCTGGTGGTGTCCCAGGTGCGGCCGTCCACCTCGCAGACGGTGTACCGGGCCGACTGGATCGGGACGACCGTGGACGAGCAAGAGCGCCCGTTGGTATCGCGAGCGTTTCGCATCGGCGAGATCATTGACGGCGAGGCCACCATCGCGGCATTGAAGGAGCGGGTGCGCGTGTTGTGTATCCCGGTCCGTCATCGCGGCAAGGTCATCGCTGTGCTCACGCGTGAGTCTGCCCCCTCCTTTGGCCGGCAGCCGGGGGAACTTGAGCGCACTTACGTTGACATTTTCAACCGTTTTGCCCGGATGATCGCGGCTGGCGACTTCCCCTTTGATGCCCAGGACTCCGAGACGGAAGAGGCGCCCCGGGTGGGCGACGGCGTGATCCTGCTCGATGCCGCCGGACGGGTGGAGTACACCTCGCCCAACGGCGTGTCGGCGCTGCACCGGGTTGGGGTGCATGCCAACGCTGAAGGTCTGCGGTTCGATGAACTGGGCCTTGATGACAGCCTCGTGCGGACGGCGTTCTCCATCGCCGCCCCGGTGACCGAGGAGTTGGAGGGAAGCGCCGATGTGTCGGTGCTGATCCGCTGCATTCCACTGATCGACCACGGGGTGGTCTCGGGTGCGGTCGTGCTCACCCGGGATGTGTCCGAACTGCGGCGGCGAGACCGCCTGTTGCTGTCCAAGGATGCCACTATCCGGGAAATCCACCACCGGGTGAAGAACAACCTGCAGACCATCTCATCGCTCCTGCGGCTCCAGGGCCGCCGTTTTTCCTCCCCCGAAGCCAAAGAAGCCATCGAGGAGTCCGTTCGGCGCATCCGGGCCATTGCCTTGGTGCACGAGACGTTGTCGCGCGAGGCCGGCGACGATGTGGCCTTTGTCGAGATCGTTCGACCCCTTCTACGCATGGTGGAGGAGGGGATGTCCTCGGAGGATCGCCCGGTGGTGTTGCGGGTGGAGGGCGACGCAGGCTTCCTCCCCGCCGCGGTGGCCACCCCGTTAGCGGTCGTGCTCAATGAGTTGCTGCAAAATGCGATCGACCATGCTTTTCCGGCCGGTCTAGATCTGCAAGTGGACCCGGGGGTTGCGATTGTGGGCCTGCACCGAGAGGGCGATCGGCTGACTGTCACCGTGGTCGACGACGGCGTTGGGGTGCCCGCCAACTTTGATCTCACCGCCGTGACCGGGCTTGGCCTGTCGATCGTGCGCACTTTGGTCACTTCGGAACTCATGGGGACCATCGCCATCGAGCGGGGGGCGGGGGGCGGTAATCGCCCCGGCACCGTCATCCGCCTCGATCTTCCCGCCTCGTTGCCCGAGTGATGCCGTTGCGCGAAGCGACCTCCCGTTGGCCAGGAGGTCGACGACGAAACGCACCCGAGGGGATGCGGGGGAACTAGGCGGTGCGGCGCTGGCGGGCGACGTACTGCTTGCGCAACTGGCGTCGCTCCTCTTCAGAGGTGCCACCCCACACGCCGGAATCCTGGTTGGTAGCGAGGGCGTACTCGAGGCACTGCACCTGGGCGTGACATTCCTGGCAGACGGCCTTGGCGCTCTCGATCTGCTCGATGGCCGGGCCGGTGGTGCCCACCGGGAAGAACAGGTCGGGGTCGGTGTCGCGACAGGAGGCGACGTCGCGCCAGTCCTCTCGCTCGACGGTGATTTGCAGGGGACGGTATTGGGCGAGAGCCACGACACACTCCGGGCGTCAAATGGTCACGACGAGTTCGTGACGAGTTTCACATGCCGCCACGCTGGGGGACTGATCCCGAGGGCACGTTCGGCTGCGTTGGACATACTATCCTCAGTGCGCTAACGCTTGCAAGCACTTTTTGTCGAGTCGAAGGTGACATTTGGCATGCTCGTGATCGCTCATCGTGGGGCATCCACGGACTTCCCCGAGAATACCCTGCTGGCCTTCGAGGGTGCCGTGGCCCAGGGGGCCGATGGCGTCGAGCTCGACATCCGTCGTACCCGTGATGGGGCCCTCGTGGTGAGCCACGACGACACCCTTGCTGACGGTCGCGTGGTGGTGGAAACCGACATGGCCGATCTCCCCGAATCGCTCCCCGATTTTGCCAGCGCCCTCCACAGTTGCCGCCCACTGGCGGTGGTGAACACGGAAATCAAAAACGGGCCGGGCGACAAGGACTTCGACGTCAGCGAGCAACTGGCGGCGGCTGTGGTGGCCGAATTGACGCGGCGGGGCGAACTCGACGACGGCCGTCACCTCATCTCCTCCTTTCACCTTCCTACGGTGGATCGGGTGCATGCGTTGGCACCTCGGCTGGCCACGGCCTGGTTGGTGGGTCTGGTGGAGGATCCGGGTGAACTCATCGACAGGGCGGCGAGGCACGGGCATGTGGCGATCCACCCTCATCACGTGTTCGTGTCGGACACCTTCGTGGCTCAGGCGCACGCGGCGGGCTTGGCCGTGAACACCTGGACATGCGACGAACCAGATCGCATCAAATGGTTGGCCGACCTCGGGGTAGATGCGGTGGTTACCAACGTGCCCGCCATCGCTCGGCAGGCCCTTATCTAGGCAAGACCAGTCGGAGAATGTTGGGTTCGTGGCTGATCTCGAGCAGTTCGGTCTCGCCGAGGTAATCGCCGTCGACCTGGTAGGGGAAGGGCCCGTAGCCCGTCACGGTGAGGCGGGTGAGGTCGCTGCGGTGGTCGGTCCAGCGAGACGTGCGCAGGTGCCGGCCTTGGCCGAGGGCAGAACCGATGATGCGCAGGGTGCGGCCGAAGGCGAGCGTGCGCACAGTGACCACGGCCAGCCCGCGCTCCAGGGTGGTTTCGGGGGCCAGATTGAGGGGCCGATTGCCGAGGTAGGTGTAGGGGTTGGTGTTGAGGCAGATCGACAGGTATCCATCGTCCACCACCGTGCCGTCTTCGTAACGCACGGAAAAGCGCGGGCGACTGCGGTCGTAGTGGCGTATCCAGGTATCGAATCCGGCGAAGATAAACAGCGGATGGCCGGCGTAGCGTTTGAGTCCCGACCGCCGCTCCACCTGGGCCACTGCCGCGGCGTCGAGGCCCATGCCCACATGAAAGAGGAAGTAGCGGCCGTTTACCGAGCCCAACCCAACGCGCTTGATGTGTCCGGCCTCGAGGGCGTCGAGGAGGTCGCTGGTGGCCTCGATGGGGTCGTTGGGCAGGCCGATGGTGCGGGCAAACACGTTGGTGGACCCGCCGGGGAGCGCCGCTAGGGCGCAGGAGGTGCCAGCGAGCCCGTTGGCGGCCTCGTTGAGCGTGCCATCGCCACCGAGTACGACCACCACATCAGTGCCCGCCGCCGCCGCCCCCTGGGCGAGGCGGGTGGCATGGCCGCGCCTGCTGGTCTCGGCGAGGGTGACGGCGTGATCGGCGGAGAGGGCCTTTTGGATCACCACCCGGCGTCGGGCGGTGACCGAGGACGCCGCTGAGTTGACCAACAGGAGCACGCGCATCACAGTGCTGAACCTACCCGCCGGACCTTTGGGCGATGGCCCCTCGGTTGGAAGCATCGTGGGGCAACGTGCCACGATGCTGCTATGCATGTTGTCGTCTGTGTGAAACAGATCCCCGACCCCGCCGAGCCGGGCAAACTCGAAGGTGACCTCACGCTGGATCGCAGCGGGAAACTCATCCTCGATGAGTCCGATAGTTACGGCGTCGAAATGGCCCTCCAGTTGGTAGACAAAGCCGGCGGGGGTGAAGTGACCTTGGTCTCCATGGCGCCCAACAACGAGAACAGCGGTCTTCGTACCGCCCTCGCCATGGGGGCCGCCAAGGCGATTCTGATTTCTGATCCGGCTCTTTCCGGGGCCGGTGCCCTCGACACCGCCAAGGTTCTCGCCGCCGCGATCAAGTCCGCCGAGCCCGATCTTGTGCTCGCCGCCACCGAATCGAGTGATGGCTATACCGGAACCGTTCCCGAGCAGATCGCCGCCCTATTGGGCCTGCCCTCGATCACCTTCGCCAAGGAGGTGCACATCGAGGGGCAGAGCGTGAATGTGCGCCGCCAGACCGAAGCCGGCTACGACGAGGTCACCTGCCCCCTTCCCGCGGTGGTGTCGGTGACCGCGGGCGTGGTGGAGCCTCGCTATCCCTCCTTCAAGGGGATCATGGCCGCTAAGTCCAAACCGGTCGAGGAGCAAACCGTCGCCGGGCTCGGTCTCGACCCGGCGGGGGTGGGATCGGCGGGAGCCGGTCAGGAAATCGTGGCCGTGGAAGACGCGCCCGTGCGCAATGCGGGCGAAATCATCGTGGACGAGGGCGAAGCATTCACAAATATTGTCAGTTTCCTCGATGGCCTCAAGGTCATCTGAGTACCCGTAGTTCGAGGAGAGAGAACGCACATGGCTCTGAAGAGCATCTGGGTGTATGCCGAAGCCACCAACGGCAACGTGACACCCCTCAGTCTGGAACTCTTGGCCAAGGCCCGCACGCTTGGCGGGGCCGTAGAAGTTGTCTACGCCGGTGCCGACGCCGATTCCCTGGCCAGCGAGCTGGGCGCTCATGGTGCCGCCAAGATCCACAGCACCGGCGACCTGGCGGCTTCCCTGCCGGGCGTTCCGGTGGCCTCGGCTATTGCCAAGGCCGTGGCCGATGGCCACGGCCCGGATTTGATCATGTTCGGCACCACCTACGACGGCCGCGATATTGCTGCTCGTTTGTCGGTGGCGTTGGATCAGCCCGTGATCACCAACAACACCGACATTGAACTAGACGGTGATGTCGTCGTGGTCACCGAGCCGATTTTCGGCGGCATGAAACTGGTGAAGACGAAGTTCACGGCCGCTGGACCGCACATTGCTCTGTTCCGTCCCAAGTCCTTTGTGGCCGAAGAGGCCGGGGGTGCCCCCGCCGAGGTGGTCGCCCTGGAGGTCACCGACCCCGGCGCGGCCAAGGTCACCAATCGACATGTGGAAGAGGCCACCGGTCCGAAGCTTGATGAAGCGGCCATCGTGGTGTCGGGCGGTCGTGGGCTGGGCGAGAAGGATAACTACGAGTTGATCGAGACGCTGGCCAAGTTGTTGAAGGCGGCGCCGGGTGCCTCTCGGGCGATCGTGGATGCGGGCTGGGTTCCCTACAGTTATCAGGTGGGCCAGACCGGCAAGGTCGTGAAGCCCACGGTGTACATCGCCGCCGGCATCTCGGGGGCCACGCAGCACCTCGTGGGCATGAAGGGTGCGAAGAACATCATTGCGATCAACAAGGACCCCGAGGCCCCGATCTTCTCGGTGGCCGATCTGGGGATCGTAGGCGACGTCCACAAGGTGTTGCCCAAGCTCATCGAAGCCCTGCAGGCGCGCTGAGCCTCTGCCGTGCCCCCACCTTTGGGCGGGTTGATCGTGGGAGGATGCCGCTATGGGGGGCACGGGGACGACGTCGATGAGCCCGCGCCAGGGGCCTGATTCGTTGCTCGGGATGGTGGCGGCGAGGGCCGCTGAGCATCCGGACCAGCGGCTCTATTCGATGTTCGAATCGGCCGATGGCCCGGCGGGATCAATCACCGCCGCCACGTTGCACCGTCAGGTCCTGGGCGTGGGGTGC
>CAMDIH010000019.1 GCA_945898515.1 Candidatus Neomicrothrix parvicella RN1
AGACACGCCGGCTCAACCATGCTGGCTGGCATCGGATCTATGCCCGACCAACCTCGGAGGTGGTGATCTCGCCCGGGATTGGGGATTTCGTCATTTCCCCCGCAACCCGAACCTGACGCCCCGCTCGTCTTCCCGGCCGTCACCCTGAGCGGCCAGGGGGCTAGTACCTCCGTGGCTCGCCGTACCGAGGAATCCGAAGCGAACCCGGTGCAGGGGTGCGCCTTGGTGAACCACGGCGGCCGCATGAACGGCCAGATACGCACGGCCGAACCCACGGGTTGGACCGTCTTGGCGGTGGCGGCGACCGGCGGCGGCGTCAAGGAGGTGGCGGCGGGGTCTCCGGCCTCCTCAGAGAACGAGCCCGATCCCCCAGCACCACGCCGGCCCTACCAACAGCAGCGAGTCGATCCGGCGAAGTGCCGAAGCCGGACCGGCCGCGGTGGGGAGAAGGGCTGATGCCACCAACTGCCCCGCCGGGGCGCCGATGGCCACCAGCGATCCGAAGATCCAGGTAGCGCTGAAACTCAACGTGTAAACCGGCGTGGCCGACAAGACAAAGGTGACCACTACGACCGCCACCAGACCGGCCGCCGGGCCTTCATAAGGAGTTCTGGCCCCCGAGCCCACCACGTAGTCACCGATCTCGTACGCCGACACCAACACGAGCAGCGCGAGGGCCGAGCCCTGATCGAACCGATCCAGCAACACCATCGACAGCCCCACCAGCCCGGGGAACATCCCGCACTGAATCGTCGATCCAACATCGACGACGGTGGGATGGGGCGACTTCCGATCACCCCCCGCCACCACCCCCGCCGCCACCACGCCGCCCAGCAGGGCAACTCCGGCCCCGCTCGCTCCGAAACAGGCACCCCCGGCCATGGCCCCAGCCATAGCGGCCGCCACTACCTCGTTGGGGCGAGCGCCCTCTCGCCGCCAACAACGGGCGGATTGGGCGGCGGCCACCGCCGCCGCCCCCCCGTACACGGCGGCGGTGGGAACGGGTCCAACAACCACCGCCGTCGCCGCCACCAGGAACCAGACAACCCCGAGGCGAACGCGGGGGCCGGCGGTGTCGTAGGGCACGGCGTAACGACGGGGCGCCCGCCGCGATCGCGGGGCAGCAGCGGCCCGTCGGGCGCGGGCGGGTTTGGCCATCAGGTCATCCCGCCCGATACCGGTGGTAACACGGCCACCTCGTCGGCTTCGCCCACCGCATCGCTTTCGGCACATGGCACGCCGTTGCACCAGATCTGGCAGTGGCCCAAGATGGCCGTGAAGGCGTCGCCGTAACGATCTTGGGCCGCCTCCAACACCGCCCCCACGGTGGCGCCCGGCACCTCGTCGCGACCTGTACCCGCGGCATCGCGGGCGGCGGCAAACAGTCGCAATACCACCATCGCAGACAGCTCCTCGGATCCAGTCTCCATCGCTGATGGTAGCGAGACCACGCGGCGGACAGACCGCTCATCGGGCGCCGGCGAGGGTTGAGGCGGATCGCCGGAGCCTTGTACGTTTCCCCCATGACAGAAGTGCTCCTGGTGCGCCACGGCCAGTCTGAATGGAATGCCGTGGGCCGCTGGCAGGGGCAGGCCGACCCGCCGCTCACCGATCTTGGACGCCGGCAGGCTGCCCACGCCGTGGCCGGCGTGCGCGAGGCCCAGGTGGGGGCCATCGTGGCGTCCCACCTGCAGCGCGCCCAGGAAACTGCCGCGATCATCAACCTCGGTCTCAACATCGGGACCGTGGCGACAGAACCCGATCTCTGCGAGCGCGACGCGGGCGAATGGACCGGCCTCACCCGAGTGCAGATAGAGCAGGCCTGGCCCGGTTACCTCGACCGGCCCAACCGGGGCCAGGAGGCCAGCCACCCCAACCCAGCACCCCCTCGTCGACCACCAATGTGGGAATCGGATCAGGCGCTCCTCCAGCGAGTAACCAGCGCCCTAGCCAACCTCTACGACCGGGCGCCCGATGACCGGATCCTGGCGATCACCCACGGAGGAGTCATCTACGCCATCGAACAGAGACTGAACGGCGGATTCAAGCCAATGGCCAACCTGATGGGCCGCTGGGTCGAGGTTGGCTCGGGTGGGACACTGATCGCCCTCGGCAAACGGGTGACCCTCGTCGATCCCGACGAAATCACCATCCCCGCCGGCATCTAAGGCGATCCCCGCCGGTGTCCTACCCCCGTCGGTACTGTCGACGATGTGGATTCCCTGTGGTCGCTCGACGAATGGCCCAAGAGCGAGCCAGTTGGCGGCTCGCCACCCCCCCAGCCCGCACCGCCTCCGGCGGTGTCGTTGGAGGTGGAGGTGATCCGCTCCACCAAGCGTCGCAAGTCGGTGTCGGCCCGCATTGTGGACGGACGGATCGTGGTGCGCATGCCCCAGTGGATGACCAAAGCGCAAGAGATGGAATACGTGGCCTGGATGCGGGAGAAACTGGAGCGCCAGCACACCGCTACCGCGATCGACCTCACCGAGCGAGCCAACCAACTCGCTCGCCGTTATCGGCTTCCGACACCCTCTTCGATTCGCTGGGTCACCAACCAACGCAGCCGATGGGGATCGTGCTCACCGACCGCCGGTGAGATCCGCATCACCGATCGCATCGCCAACTTTCCCGACTGGGTGGTTGATGCGGTCATCGTGCACGAACTCGCTCACCTCGTCGAAGCCAACCACAGCCCCCGTTTTCACCAGCTCGCCAACCGCCACCCTAAACAGGAGCGAGCCCATGGCTATCTCCTCGCCATGCAGAACCAGCACGAGGATCGTCGCTAGCCCGGAGCCCACTCGGGAGTGGTCGGCGCAGACCGCCGATGCTCCGCTCCCTTCGTCGGCTCTGGAAACACAGTGGGGGTGGAGAGGTTCGAACTCTCGCGCTTCGGATTAAAAGTCCGCTGCTCTGCCAGCTGAGCTACACCCCCGGGGTTGTCAGTATCATCCGTCGCCAGGCCGGGCGGTCGCCAATGACACGGCGCTGTCCTGCCCCAGCCGAGCGGGCCAGTAGTCGCTACTGCCGTAATGCGGCACGGCGCGCCTGTCCCAGAACGCCGCGGAGCCGGGCCAGCACCGCAACCGGAACTGGTACTCCACCGCTGCGTCTGACGGGCAGAGCCGGTCGAGGTGGCCCTGACGGGGCTTCGTCGGGGAGACCGACGGTTCCAGCGCCGAGGAACCGATTCCGATACCGCAATCGCCGACCCGTTTCCAGATCGGTCCCCACCCCCGGAGCGGACCGGTCCTGGGCTAGATCGACGCCCGTGCGCGCGGCTCCGATGGCGGCGCCGGGGGGAGTCGCTTCGAGGCGCTCCCAACTCCGACCAGCGCTCCGAGCGCGTTCCGCCTAGACGCTGACCCTGCGGACCCGCCTCCATGATGTTGTGGCCGATCCAAAGGCGGGGCGGGACAGACGCTGAAATCTCCCCCCGACAAACGGCGGCTCCCCGGTCGGACAACGGTTCCCTTAGCGGCCCGGATTGGGTTCTCGACCCGCAAACCGGTCGGCGGGGCGCACGGCGGCGTAGGCCCGGACCACCGGTTCGAGTTCCGCCGGGGTGGACCCATGCAAAATGACCCCGTCGGCCCCGGCGGCCAACTGATCGAGTACCCGCGACGCGCAGTGCTCGGCCGAGCCCACCGCGGCGGGGAGCCATTCCGGGGGAATGAGCGTCTGGATGTGGTCGAGTTGATCGAGGGTGGCGACGGCGTCGATGGCCCCCGGGACCGACCGCACCACCTCGTCGGCCCGAAAGCGTTCCAGCGGGGCTGGGTCCCAGCCGTTCATGGCCACGAGCGCGTCACCGTAGGCCTGAAAGTAGGTGGCCATCCGCCCGGCGATGCCGCGCTGCAGACGCTCGTGGTCGGGCTCGTGAAGCGTGGCGAGAATCGCCCATACTTTCACCGCCGCCGGATCCCGACCCGCTTCCTGCGCGCCACGGCGCACCTCGGCCACGCAGCGCGCCAGGGCCTCATCGGTGACGAAGGTGTGGAGAATCACCCCATCGAGCACGCGGCCCGCCCACCGCATCGTCTTGAAGCCGAGGCAGGCGGCCAGCACCGGGATGTCTTCGTCGAATCCCGAGCCCAGCGACAACAGCGGATACTTCCCCGCCGGTCCGTCGTGACCAAAAATCGCCTCGCCCTTCCACAGCCGTCGGTAGAGACCAACGTGGTCCTCCATCTGGGCCATCGTGATCTTCGGAATGCCCATGATGTCCAGTAGTGGCGCAATGCCCCGCCCGATCCCCAGCGCGAAGCGACCTCGGGTCAGCCGGTGCATGGTGGTGCAAAAGGCGGCGGTCACGAGGGGGTGCCGCGTGGGCGTGTTAGTGACCCCGGTGGCGATACCAACCTCGTCGCTCACCGCTGCAGCCGCTCCGCACAGCGTCGCCGCCTCCTTCACGTTGAAGCGTTCCGAGAGGAACACCGAACCAAGGCCGATCGCTTCGGCGGCGCGAACCTCATCGAGGAGCACCCTCGGATCATCGACGTGTCCGGCCAGGCCGTAGCAGCCCAACTCCACCATGCGCTCAGGATTCGCCATCCCGGGGGTCTAGTCGAAAGAGGGACACTAGGTTCCAATCATGCCCGGCGATCATGAACCCCTCACCGATGCGCTCCTCGACCCGGCTACCTACGCCGGCGACCTCCACACCACCCTTCATCGATTGCGCCGTCAATGCCCCCTGGCCTGGAACGCCACCGCTGGGTTCTGGGCCGTCACGCGCCATGCCGACGTATCGGAAGCGTCCAGTGACCCGAGCCGATTCTGCTCGGGTAAGGGGATTCTGGTGGAAGAGATCGGGGTGTCCTACGACACTCCCCCCTCCATGATGCATACCGACCCCCCTGAGCACACTCGGTACCGGAAATTGGCTCGACCCGGGTTCACCAACACCATGGTGCGGTCGCTGGAGGGCCTCGTGCGGGAACGCACCAGCCGCCTTCTTGACGAGTTGGCCATCAAGGCCGCCGATGGAGCGGTGGTGGACGTCACCGCCGAACTGGCTGTGCCGCTCCCGATCCAACTCATCGCCACCCTCCTCGGACTCCCCGCCGGCGACGAAGACCGGCTCTTTCGGTGGTCCGAGGCCGCCATCCCTGGCGCCACCGACTGGTCCGACGACGAGCGCATGGCGCTCCTCGGCGAGATGACCGTGGAGTTACTAGCCCTGGCCTCCCAACGCCGGGCGACGCCCCGAGACGACGTCGTGTCCATGCTCGCCACCTACTCCGAAGATGGCGAGGAACTCAGCGACAGCGAACTAGGCATGTTTCTCATCCAGTTGCTGGTGGCGGGTAACGAAACCACCCGCAACTCCATCTCGGGGGCACTGGTGGCCCTGGCCGATTACCCCGAACAACTCGATCGGCTCGCCGCCGACCCGGCCCTGCGGCCCAGCGCCGTGGAGGAAGTGCTGCGCTGGACCACCCCGGTGACCTCCTTCCTGCGTACCGCGGTCACCAACAGCAATCTCGGCGGGGTTGAGATCACCGCCGGTGATCCCCTCCTGCTGATCTACGCCGCCGCCAACCGGGACGAAGCGGAGTTCGGACCTACTGCGAACACCTTCGATGTAGGTCGCTCGCCCAATCACCATGTGGCGTTGGGCCACGGCCCGCACTTCTGCCTCGGCGCCGCCCTGGCCCGCCTGGAACTCTCTGTTGTCCTCGAGGGGGTTGTCCAGCGCTGGCAGCGCCTCACCGTCGCCGGTCCGGTGCGCCGCAGCGGTTCGTCGATCATCTCTGGGATCAAGGCCGCTCCCATGGTGCTGGAGCGACGACGATGAGCGGCGAGCACGACCTCCAAGGCCATTGTGCCGTGGTAACCGGCGGGGGTTCGGGCATCGGGGCCGCCACGGTCCGCTGCCTCGCCCAACGAGGGGCGGCGGTGGCCGTACTCGACCGTGTGATTGATGGCGCCCGAGCCGTGGCCGAGGAGGTGGGCGGCCACGCGTGGGAGGTGAACGTTGCTGATCCGGAGGCCACCACCGCCGCCATCGGGGCGGCGGCGGCGGCGATGGGCGGCCTCACCGATGTGGTGGCCAACGCCGGATTCGGATTGAACAAGCCGTTGCACCGCTACTCCGACAAGGAATGGCGACTGGTGGTGGGCGTGAATCTCGACGGCACCTTCCACACCATGCGGGCGGCCATTCCCCTGCTACTGGCGGGGGGCGGCGGCAACATCGTGACGGTGGCCAGCCTCAATGCCACCCGTCCACTGTCCGGGGAAGCGCCCTACAACGCCGCTAAAGCCGCCGTGGTGAACCTCACCGCCACCGCCGCCCTGGAGTACGCCCCCACCATCCGGGTGAACTGCGTATCACCGGGGATGATCGCCACTAACCTCACCACCATCATCACCACCGATCCCCACTTCACCGCTCTCGCCGAGCAGGGCACTCCGTTGGGGCGTATCGGGTCGGCGCAAGAGGTAGCCGATGTGATCGCCTTTCTCTGCTCGCCGGCCGCCGCCTACCTCACCGGTCAAAACTTGATCGTCGACGGCGGTGCTGGACTCCCAAACCTCCAGGCCGACACCATCGTGCGTGCCGTGCAGGAGCGATATTCTTGATCGCACTCCACCCGGACCCGAACCCGACGTAGATGAACGACGTGAGGTCGTCAGACTCGGATCACCGTCGGCCATCCCGACGCCTCGCCGCCCTGGCGGTGGTGGTGGTAGGGGTATTGACCGTGGGGTTGGTCGTGGTGTTGACCACTAGCGGCGATACGGGCCCTTCACCGCTCGAGGTCGACGCCCAGGGCAACCCCCTGCCCGCCCTCGTGCCGGGCACTCTCACCCGGGTGAATCCCAGCCCGCCCGTACGTTCGGCATCGCTGCCGGTGGAGGTCACCCCGACAGGCCTCCTGGGCGACGACGAGATTGTCACGGTCTCCGCCGCTGGCTTCGTACCGGGAGAACCGGTGGGGGTCGTGCAATGTGTGAACGAATCTGACTCACCCAACCCGAGCAGCAGCCAACGGGCCTGCAACGTAGCGGGAGTGGCCGTGGTGAACGCCGATGCCGATGGTGTAGCGAGGAGCCCGTACAAGGTCGAGCGTTTTCTCACCACACCCGCCACCGGCACCATCGACTGCGGCGCGGCGCAGCGACGATGCCTGTTGGGCATCGGCGCCATCGATGACAACCAGCGCTCTGGCTTGGCACCCATCACCTTCGCTGCCTCCCAGCCCGATCCGGGCGAGCCAAAGGTCCCCACCCTGGTACTCGCTCCCGTTAGCGGAACCACCAACGCGACCGTTCAGCTCAGCGGGGCGCGCTACCCACCCAACTCGGTGGTCGGCCTCCAGGTATGCACCACGGGTACTGACCCCTGTTGGGCCGCCGGCTTGACCGGGCTGGCCCGGGCCACCTCGGACCCGGCCAGCGGAGGGGGCGTTCGCGCAGACGGTGACGGCCGGATTTCGGTCGATATTCCGGCATGGCGATTCCTCCCCGGCCCCCAGGCGGGCACCTACATCGACTGCGCAATCAGTAGATGTGTCCTCGTGGCTGACCCCGTCCGGGGCTCCTCACCTCCACCGGCGACCCTGCGCTTCTCCCGAGAGGGCCAACCACCGGTCCTCCCGGTGATTGAGCTCTACCCCGCTACGGGCGTCACCTTCGGTCAGACAGCGTTGCTGCGCGGTGCGGGGTTCCCGCCCGATGCACTAGTGGACTTTTCGATCTCTGACCCCGACCCTCCTCGCCCCGATGTTCGAATCGGAGCGGACGTCGCCTTCCCGAGGGTCAATGACGACGGCACCTTTGCCCTTGAGTTCACCATCCCCGACCTGAGCGGACTGGCTTGTAGCCGAGGCGGCCCCGCCTGTTTGATCTCGGTGGCAACCTATGGCCCCAAAGATTCGTTCCGGCCGGCGCCCCCATTCCCGCCGTTGCCGATACCGCTCAGCTTCGCCGACCCCTGACCAACGCCACGGGTTCCCGAGGCCGCGTAGGGTGAGTGCGAGTGCAAACCAAAGTCGAATTGGCGATGACGGCCCTTCGAGGTCTCATAGAACTCCCAAGAGACGCGCTCGAGGGAGACTTGTCCGGTTCCCTGCAAGCCATCGTGGGCGACCTCGCCGCGGTCCTCGACTCCATGGCCGTGGCGATCAACCTCGTCCGCCCCGCCTGGGACGACTATGAGGTCGTGGCGCTCCACGGGCCCCCCGACATCGTTGCGCAACTGTCCGGTGTCACGTTTCCGCGAGACCGCATCGATGACCATTTCGCGGCCAGATTCGATGTGGGTCGGGCCTTCTTCATCCCCGGCGGCTCCTTTCCTGATATCGGGCTTCAGGAAGGAACTGCCATCCTCGTGCGGGAGCGGTCCACTGAGCAGGTTGGTGCTTGGCAGGCCGAGGACCAGTTCCTCATCCCCTTGCGCGATGACCACGAAAAGATGGTCGGGTTCGTCTCGATCGATGAGCCCATCTCCGGACTGCGACCCGATGCTGAGCAAAGCTCCCTGGCGGTCGCGCTGGTGGACGCACTCTCGGTTGGGGTGCGAAGCGCCCTGCGAGCCCTCGAAGCACGGCTGAATGCCGACGCCCTCGAAGCGCTGTTCAAGTTGTCCAATCACTTCGGCAAAGAGGAATCCACCGACCAACTCCTCACCACCTGCTGCGAGGGCATCCGTCAAGCACTGGGCTTTGATCGCGTGGTCCTCGAACTGGGCGAAAGCCCTTCCCTCCATGTCGCCCATCGTGCGTCGGCGGGATGGGACGACAACCCACCCACCCATGGTGTACCCACCCTGCAGAACGCCAAGCGACTCTGTCTCCGAGAGTTCGAGATCGAAGGGTGCTACCTCCTCCCGGCCGAGGACGCGCTGGCCATCGTGGGGAGCGATTCCCGCCGATTCACCTCGGTCCGCAATGGCTCCGGACCGCTGGCGTGGGATCACCACTGGCTCCTCGTCCCCCTCACCGACACCACCGGCACACTGCTGGGCTGGGTGTGGGCCGACGACCCCATAGACCACCTGATTCCGAGTCGAGCCAAACTTCGCATCCTGCGTACCTTCTCCAATCAGGCCCTCGTGGCGGTCACCGGAGCCACTCACCTGGACCGACTTCGCACCATCGCCAGTCGCGATGACCTCACCGGTGCCCTGAACCGGCGTTCATTTTTCGAGCAACTCGATCACGAACTCAGGATCGCGAAGGAATCGGGCGAGCTCATCACACTGGTGCTCTACGACCTCGACCGGTTCAAGTTACTCAACGACACCCATGGCCACCCCGCCGGCGACGATGCCCTGCGCGGCTTCACCAGCATCCTCACCCATAACTTGCGAGCGGGCGATGCCGTAGGACGCCTCGGGGGCGACGAATTTGCCATCTTCCTGGTGGGGTCCGACCGCCCCAGCACCCAGCGTGTCATTGAGCGCGTCGCGGCGATGCTCGCCGATGACCTGCCCGCCCGCTCTCTGCTCGGGGCGAGTTACGGCATCGCCGAAAGCCCTGGCGATGGGGCCACCTCCGTTGAGCTCGTGGCGGTGGCCGACGCCCGCCTCTACCAGCAGAAGCGTCTGTATCAAGGCGCCGATGGCGGCAAAGAAATCTGACGTTACGCGGGGGTGAGCTCGGCGGTTTCTTCGCGCCGGGCTGCTAAGCGGCGACCCGCCATGGCGATGCGACCGATGCGCTTGACCAGCGCCGCCCGAGCCTGCTCGGCCTCTGGGCTCAGGCCCTCAAGACTTTCCACGGCCCAATGGCGAAGCACCACCGGGGCCAAGATCTGGTCGTGGTGAATGGCAAAGTCGTAGATACCGGCATGGGCGATCGCTTTGGCGTGTACCTCGAAATCAAGGATCCCGGTACCAGGCATCTCGAACGTCCGCACCTGCCGCTCGATGGCCATCACCGTCCCCGACGGATCGAGCTCTAAGGCCGCGGTGACCAGATCTCGGTAGAAGAGATAGTGCCGGTTCTCATCGCTGGCTACCTTCTTCATCACCTCGTACCCGGCGGGGTCGGACAACAACTTGCCCGTGTTGTAGTGGGCGATGCGGGTAGCCAGTTCTTGGAGGGCGACGTAGACCAGGCCATCCAGCACGGTCTCCGGCTCCGGCACCTCGCCGCAAGAAACCTGAGCCATGCGGGCTCGTTCCAGCTCCACCGGATCGATGGAGCGCGTCACCGTGAGGTAGTCGCGGATCACGATGGAGTGACGGCCCTCTTCGGCCGTCCAGCGCCGTGCCCAAGTACCCCAGGCGGTGTCGCCTCCAAACATCCGCTCAATGGTGCGGAAGTAATAGGGAAGGTTGTCTTCGGTGAGGAGGTTTACGAAGAGCGCACTTCGAACCTCGGGGGACAGCACGGCGTCGTCCGGGGCCCATTGATAGTCCGCCTCGAAATCCCTCCCTTGACCCCACGGAACGAGTTCATGAGGAAACCACTCTTTGTTGGTGGCCAGATGGCGATCCAAGAGGCGCGCCGCAGTGGGTTCCAGAGCAGCGAGCAGAGCAACCGATGACATCATGCCGTTAGCCTACCTAACGGTCGGTAGGGAGGGAAGTCATACGTTTCACGGCACCCCCGGCCCCATCGCCCCGGGGCCGTCCACCGCTTCCCCGCCGTACAACGCCCGGGCCCAGTGCTCCACGTTGGGGCCACGACGCAGCGTATGGCCGCCATCCACGCCGATGCACTGGCCCGTGATCCAACTCGATTCGGGACCACAGAGAAACCGGATCAAAGGCGCAACATCCTCCACCGTGCCCGTGCGACCCATCGGAATGTTGGCGAGATAGTCGGCCAACACCTCGGGATCTTGCTCAATCGGTGCCACCAACTCGGTGGCCACCATGCTCGGGCGCACGGCGTTGACCCGCACATTCGCCCGTCCCAACTCGTCGGCGCCGTTGCGCACCAGAGCCTCCAGGCCAGCCTTAGACACGCAATAGGCCGACATGAACGGGTGGGTGAGCGGACCAGCGATCGAGGACAACCCTACGAAGGCGCCACCCCCCGACCGGACCATGGCCGCCCCGGCATGTTTCAGCGTGAAAAAGGCGCCGTGCAGGTTGCTGTCGAGCACCCGGTGCCACTCCTGCGCGGGCATAGCCACCACCGGGGCAACCGTGCCCGTGCCGGCAGAGGCCACACAATGTTGCAGTGTCCCGGTGATACTCAACGCCGCCGTTACCGCTGCCGCCACGTCATCTTCCCGAGCCACATCGCACACCACCGAGCGCACCTCAACCCCCATGGGCGCGTCGCGTTGCAACTCCGCCACCGCCCCGTCGAGACGCTCCGAACTCCGGCCCGCCAAGGTGACCGAGGCCCCGTCGCGCACGAGGTGGCGAGCGGCCGCCAAGCCAATACCGCTGCCGCCTCCGGTGATGAGGCCAGCGGTTCCCGCCAGCACCAAGTCTCCCATTCCCGATACCTCCATCGTCGGTCGAATCGCCTCAAGGCGCACCCTAGGGTGGGTTCAGGTCAATGCGGCCAGAAACCGAGCGGTGGCCTCGTCAGCGGCGGCGGCGAGCAGGTGGGCCGCCCCGGGAAGCCGTATCGTGAAGGTCACCGGCGGGCCTTCCGACAGGGCGCGCAGGTCAACATCGGCTCGCGGCCAGCGGCCCACCGAACCTCCCGACGGGGTGGTGACCACCAACGTGCTATCCACCAGCGCCAAAAGAACGCGATCAGGCCAGGGAGCACCCTCCCCCTGATGGTGGCGTACCACTCCCGATAGGCGACGGAAGCGATCCGCCACCGTGACCAAACCGGAGTCATGTACCCGCCACGCCTCGATTCCCGCCCGGCCCAACCCACCCGGCGGCTCGGTGGAAGCAGCGTCTCCCGGTTCGCGAGTCACACGCCGGTGGAGCCGAAGCCGCCGCCCCGGCTGACCCCGTCGAGAACGTCGACCGGCTCCCACACCACCGTGGCCACCGCCTGGACCACCAGTTGCGCAATGCGGTCACCCCGGTGAATCTGGAACGGCTCGGTCGGATCAAGATTCACCAGCAGCACCTTGAGTTCATCGCGGTAGCCGCTGTCGATGAGGCCGGGAGTATTGAGGCACGTCACTCCGTGCTTCAATGCCAATCCACTGCGGGGCTGCACGAAACCGGCGTACCCCGGCGGCAGGGCCACCGCTATCCCGGTGGGCACCAGCGCCCGACCGCCTGCGGGAGCGAGGGTCACATCGGCACGGGCCAACAGGTCCAACCCGGCGTCTCCCGCCGCCGCGTACGCAGGAAGCGGAAGTAACGGGTCGAGTCGAACAACGGGAACAGGCAGGCCGTCCATTCCACCGAACCTAGGCCCTGGCGGTCCGTTGGGTAGTGTGCGCCCGTGCTCGTCTGGATGGATCTGGAAATGACCGGCCTCGACCCGGCCCGCTGCGTCATCGTGGAGATAGCCACCATCGTGACCGACGATCAACTCGAGATCGTGGCGGAGGGTCCGGACCTGGTGGTGCATCAACCGGCCGACGCGATGGCAGGGATGGAACAAGTCGTGCTGGACATGCACACCTCCAGCGGTCTGCTCACGGAGATCGCCGAGTCCACCATCACCCTTGAAGAGGCCGGGGCCGCCACGCTCGCCTTCATCAAACAGCACGTGCCCGAGCCCCGCACCATCCCGCTGTGTGGCAACTCGATCGGCACCGATCGCCGTTTTCTTACCGCCTATCTGCCCGAGATCGAGGAGTACCTCCACTACCGATCGGTGGATGTGTCCTCCATCAAAGAACTCACGCGCCGCTGGTATCCGGGCGCCATTGACGCCCTGCCCCGCAAGGCGACCGCCCACCGCGCCCTCGACGACATCCGCGAATCGATCCACGAGTTGCGGTGGTACCGCCAACACGTATTCCTCCCCTCGCCCCCGCCCTCGATCTGATCGGTCGCCACGTCATTCATTAGATTTCGGCCATGGCCGACCCACCCAACACTTCCCCGCGTCGGCCCACCCAGGAACAGGAACCGGCGAGCCCGGAGATCACCGAGCCGAGCCCCGGCATTCTGCGCTCGCAACTACCGATTTCCCTGCCCGGCCTCGGCCACGTGAACTGCTACTTCCTCGAAGACGACCGCGGGGTCACCGTGATTGATCCAGGGATGCCCGGACCAGCGTCGTGGCGGGCACTTGTGCACCGTCTGAAGCAGGCGGGCTACCGGCCGAGGCATGTGCACACCGTGGTGGTGACCCACTCCCACCCGGACCACTTCGGAGGGGCGGGCCGACTGCGCGATGTCTACGGCGCCGAAGTCATCACGCACCGCAGTTTCCGCACCTGGTTCGACCCAGCCGAGGACGAAGCCAGTACCGAGCCCGCCGACGCAACATCCTCGGCCGGACCCTGGAATCATGAACTGCCCTGGCGGAACGGCGCTACCTTCCGGCCCCCCATGCCTCGCCGGGTCAACATTGGGCTCTACCGGATGGCGCTCAAACGATTCATGCGCACACCTGCCCCCACCCGACGCGTTGACGACGCGGAGGTGGTCACCCTGGGTCGTCGCCCCTGGGTGTCGCTGCACACCCCGGGCCATACCAGCGACCACCTCTGCCTCTTCGACCCGGTAGCCGGCATCGTGATCTCCGGCGATCACGTGCTGCCTACGATCACCCCGCACATCTCCGGGCTAACGGCCGGGGCTGACCCGTTGAGCGAATTCTTCGCCTCCCTCGACAAGGTGGCGGCCCTCGACGGGGTGCAACTCGTACTCCCCGCCCACGGCCATCCCTTCCACGACCTCGCCGGCCGGGCGCGCGACATCGGCAGCCATCACCAGGAGCGTCTCGGCCGCCTCCGCACCATCGCCGAGGAACTGGGGGATGCCAGCGTGGAGGCCTACTCCCATGAGTTATTCAAGCCTCGATCCTGGGGGCAACTAGCCGAGAGCGAGACCTACGCCCACCTCGAACACCTACGCACCACCGGCGAGATGGAAATCCGCCACCACGCCGGTGCCCTGCACTATCACCTCACCGAAATCCGCTAGCGCCACCGCCTCACCCGGGAAAAACCTGCGCCGTGGCGGCCAACCGGCCATCCGCCACTACCCACAGGCCCAGGCCACCCTCGGCCAGCGTCGCGGTGGCCACCTGCACATCGCTGCCTCGCTCGATGGCGGTGCGGTGCTGAACCTCGGCCCGCAAGGGCGCCCGCAGACCACGAACGAGGGCCAACGCCTCTTCCACGATCTGCCAGTAGGCGGCGTTGTTCACATGGTGGAGCACGTCGAAATCGGCTACCCGGAGCGGCCACCGGAAGCCGCTGGCGTCGGCGGGTGCCGCCTCGGGGTGGTCCAGCCGCGCCGTAACCCGCCGACCGCCGGCCGCCTCGCCGTAGATCTTGTCGAATCCCGCGGCAATGCGCACCGGTCGGCCGGTGGCGGGGTTGACCTGCACCCACGTGGTGGCCGCTTCGATCACGCCGCCCTCCTCACCCTGGATACTGATTCGCCGCTCCGCCCAATGGCTCCCCGTACCCGAGCACCACGTGACCAAGGCCATCGACTCGAGGTAGGCGGGGAAGGACTCCACCACGATCACGGTCTTTCGCACCACCCAGGCCTCCGCGTCGGGTAGCGCGGCGTCGGCCGTGTCATCGGCTGAGAGGTCCTGCAGAATCCGGGCCGCACCATCGAGGCGAAGACGGCCGGCGGGGGTCACGTCGGCAAGGCGAACTCGACGCTCGCCGGCAAATACTCGACCCGTGCGGGGGTGCGAGACGAGGTCATCCATAGCCCAGGAACGTACCTGTTCCAGGGGTTCTGCCGGGGCAGAGCGATAAATCGGTTGACTCGGCTGGGCTGGGCGTGGTCCGATGCCAAGGCGTAGGTCGCCGACCTAGGCAGGTTCTTTTCCCAGGAGCAGTTGACCATGTCCGCTGAGACGCCCACCACCGCAGGCCGTGAGGCCCCCGCCGGTGTGGCGCGCCTGAGTGTTGGCGCGAGCGCCGCGTGCGCCAGCGTCTACCCCGCGACCGCCACGTATTCCGGCGCGATGGTCCATCCGATGACTGGCGGGCCCCACGCCATTTCCTGGACCAAGGGCAGCCTTGCCAAGCCGAACACCTTCGTGGTGGTTGACGGCAAGAACCGCCCCACCCGGCCCCTCTCGGAGCTCTCTCTCTAGGTAAACCACCACGAGACGCAGCAAACCGAGAGGCCGCCGGGACACCAACCCGGCGGCCTTTCTCGTTGCGCCAGCACCCACCGATCTTCCACTCATCCACCGATCCACCCAACCAACCCCAACACGACAAGGAGCAGGGCGATGTTGCCCCAGCGCTACGACAACACCTTCGACGGTCCTGATAACCGCCCCGAAGCCGAAGACCGCCAGTGGTGGGCGCAAGCCCGCTGCAACGATTCCGCCGGCACCATGAGCGGTCTGTTCTTCAGCGAAGATCTCCACGACATCTCGACCGCCAAGCGAATCTGTGGACAATGCCCCGTGATGACCCAATGCCTCGCCGGGGCGCTCGATCGGCGCGAGCCGTGGGGGGTGTGGGGCGGCCAACTGCTCCTGCACGGCAGGGTGCTCAAAAGCAAGCGTCGTCGGGGTCGTCCCCCCATGCTCGCTCGCCCCGAGGACCAGTTCCCAGACATTCCCATCCCGGTCCATCTCCAAGAGCGCGTGGTCTACAAGATCGCGTAACCCCGCCGTCACCGGCAGGGCCAGGCCACTGCGCCAGGCCTTGCCGGTGCGAGGTCACCGCCTAGGGGCGGGCCGGGGCAACGGCCGCCAATTCGCACGGGCACTCCCCCCGTCGTGCGGGTTGTTCGACGACCGACCCCCGGCCTGCCCGCGGTCAACCGGCTGCCGTTCCCGAGGCGACGTGTGTCGCCGGGTGCGACGGCGATACCGTCAACGCCGTGCCACACTCCTCGCGATTGCCCTGGCCTTTCCTGGTCCTCTCCACGGTGCTGGCGCTCCTAGCGGCTGTAGGCACCTACCAACTCTTGGACCGCGGCCGCTCCCCGGTACCCACCGTCGCCGCCGAGAACAAGATTCCCCTGACCCCCGATGTGCCCATCAACCCCGATGACGCCACCTTCACTACCTTCGACGATCAGACCGTGTCCTTCGCATCGGTCTACGGCGCTCCGACGGTGGTGAACTTCTTCGCCTCCACCTGCGTCCCGTGTATCACTGAGATGCCAATCTTCGAGCAAGTGCACAAGGAACTCGGCGATTCCGTTACCTTCCTGGGCCTAGCGGTAGCAGATCGACCCGAGGATGCCCAGGAACTCGTGACCAAAACGGGCGTGTCGTATCGCACCGGCCAGGACCGCGACGGTTCGGTTATCACCGCGCTCGGTGGGTCCTTTTTGCCCACCACCGTCTTGCTGGCCAGCGACGGCACCATCGTGGACGTCTACACCGGCGAAGTCACCGCGGCGGAACTACGCGCCCTCATCACCGACAAGCTCGGCGTGCCGGGATGATCAACGCTCCCTTGGCCCTTGCCTTTGCCTCGGGGATGCTCACCATTGTCAACCCCTGTGGCTTTGCCATGCTGCCCGCCTACCTCGGCTACTTCCTCGGACGCGAGGGCCACGACCACAACCTGCGCACCAGCGTCGCCCGCTCGGTGGGCGTTGGGCTATCGGTAGCGGCTGGCTTCCTCTTCGTTTTCGTCCTCGTGGGCCTCGCCACATACCACCTATCGGCCCGCTTCAGCAGCGGCACACCCTGGGCCACCATGCTCATCGGGGTGGTGCTGGTGGTGGTCGGCGTGGCCATGGTGGCGGGCTACCAACCCAACCTGAACCTGCCCAAAGTGCAACGCGGTGGCGTCACTCGTGAAGGGCGATCGATGTTTGTGTTCGGCGTGTCCTACGCCGTGGCGTCGATCTCCTGCGCCTTTCCCCTCTTCGCCGCCAATGTGGTGGGCACCTTCCGACGCGAAAATCTAACGTCGAGCGTCGCCGTGTTTGTGACCTATGCGCTCGGGATGACCCTGGTACTGCTAGCCCTCACCGTGAGCCTGGGCATGGCCCGCCAAGGGCTGCTGCAACGTCTCCGCTCGGCCCTGCCCTACGTGACGCGTGCATCCGGGGTGCTCTTGGTCCTCGCCGGTGCCTATCTCGCCCACTACGGCTGGTACGAACGCGGCGTGCAACCCGGGGAGGTGGGGCAGCGATCACCCTTGGTCGATCGGGTCACCGGGGCCTCCGACACCATCGCCGACTGGATCTACCGCGTGGGCCCCACCGAACTCGGCCTGGTGCTGGCCCTGGCGCTGGCCTCGGTGTTGGTCGCCACCCTCGGTACCCGGGCTCGCCGATAAATGGGACGCTTCGCCGAGTTGCTCGCCCACGCCGGTGTCGAAGAAGACCTCGAACTGCGGTCGACCTTCGGCTTTATGGCATTTCATGGCGGCAACCTTGAGGTGGGCACCGACATCGCCGCCCGAGCCGCGGCGGACCAGGCTGGCGCTTCGCTCTACGCCGTGCGCCAACCTCCCGACCTGCGCTGGCACATCCCCTCCATCGAGGTAACCCCGAACGACTCACCCGCACTGGCTCGCTTTTTGCAGCATGTAGACGTGGTGGTGGCGCTCCACGGCTTCGGGCGCGAAGGGTTCTGGACCACCCTGTTGCTCGGCGGTGGCCATCGCCCCCTCGCCACCCATCTCGCCACCCATCTACGACCCGCCCTGGTGGGCTACCGCGTGGTGGATGACCTCGTCGAGATCCCCGTCGACCTGCGGGGTGTGCACCGCAACAACCCGGTCAACCTCACTCGCGGCGGTGGGGTACAGATCGAGTTGCCCCCCCGGGTACGAGCCCACGGACCATTCTGGGCCAACCTCGGTGTCGGCGAACCCATCCCTCACACCGCCGCCCTCGTAGCGGGCCTGGTGGCGGCGGCCACTACCTGGCCGCCCACCCCTACGGGCTGAGTCGGACGATCCGCCATGCCGTAACCCCGGGGGCGCGCTCATAGCGGAGGCGATCGTGCATCCGACTGGGGCGCCCTTGCCAGAGTTCAATCGAGTCCGGCACGAGGCGGTAACCACCCCAGTAGGGCGGGCAGGGAACGGCCTGCCCCGCGAAGCGTTGCTCCGCCTCGGTAAAACGCCCCTCCAGTTCGGCTCGGTCGATCAACTCGCTGGATTGATGCGAGGCCCACGCCGCCAGCTGACTCCCCCGGGGTCGCCCGGCAAAGTACGTCTCACTCTCGGACCGCTCGATCTTGGTGATGGTGCCCCGAACATTGACCTGCCGCAGCAACGGGACCCAACTGGCCAGGATCGTGCCAGTGGGATGGGCATCGAGGTCCTGGCCCTTACGACTTTCGTAACTCGTGAAGAACGTAAAACCAGAGGAATCGAGCCCGCGCAGCAACACGGTGCGCGCCGAGGCGTGGCCCGACGCATCGGCGGTCGCCAGGACCACCGCGTTCGGTTCGTTGGGGGCCACCGCCGACCACTCATCCCACCAGGCCTGCACCTGCACAAAGGGATCGGGGTCGGCGTCGGCCACATCGAAGCCGGCTGTTTCGTACTCCACGCGCTTGGTATCCAAGGTCATACCCCGAGGATACGGGGGGTATGGATCAGCGGCGCCCGGTAATCGCCTCAACCCCGAGATAGCCCTGCAAGGCTTCCACCACCGCGATCGACCCGTCGGGCTGCCGGTGGGTTTCGAGGTAGGCCGCCACCGTGCGGGGCCAACCCATGGCCGAGCCGTTCACGGTATGGCACATCTCCGTGCCCTTTCCCCCCGCCGGCCGGTACCGGATGTTGGCCCGGCGGGCCTGGTAATCGGAGAACCAGGACACCGAACTGACCTCGAGCCACATGTCGCACCCAGGGGCGTAGGCCTCGATGTCCCAGGTACGCGCCGCCGAGGCCCCAATGTCTCCCGAGCAGAGATCCAGGATCCGATACGGCAGGCCGAGTTCGCGAAGCAGCGCCTCGCTGCGGGCCAGGATGTCTTCCTGGCAAGCCATGGCCTGCTCGACCCCGGTGGTCAGTGCCAATAACTCAACTTTGTCGAACTCATGCACGCGCAGCAGGCCCCTCGTGTCTCGACCTGCTGCCCCTGCCTCCCGGCGGAAGCACGACGTATGAGCGGTGTAGCGCAGGGGTAAGTCGGCGCCGTCGAGCACCTCGTCGCGATGCATCGAGGTGAGCGGCACCTCGGCCGTGGGGATGGCCCAGAGATCATCGCGTTCGATGTAATAGGCCTCCTCGTCGAACTTGGGGAGGTGGCCGGTGGCGATCATCGTGTCGGTTCGAACCAGACTCGGTGGACGAAGTTCTTCAAAGGCATCGGCGTTGCGGTCGAGGCTGAGTTGCACCATGGCCCGCAACAAGCGGGCGCCCCAGCCGCGATACATGGTGAACATGGAGCCAGCGATCTTGGTGGCCCGCTCGCCATCGAGGATCCCGAGTTGACTGCCGATGTCCCAGTGCGGAACCCGCTGGTGCTCGCCGTAAGCATCGGGATCGAACCCCTCGAGGCGCACCACGATGTTGTCGGCTTCGCCAGCCCCGGTCGGGCAGTCCGAAGACGGGACGTTGGGAGTGCGCAGCAGGAGGTCGCGTATCTCGGCGGCCAGTTCGTCCACCAGGGCGTCGAGGGCCTTCTCCTGGTCACCCACCGCCCGGCTGGCTGCCATCAGGGCCTCGGCGCCATCAGCATCACCCTGGGCCCGCAACTGGCCTACTTCCCTCGACAGCTCCTTCACCTGGGCCCGTCGGTCGTCTCGTTCGGTGACGAGGGCTCGCTGACGAACGTCGAGAGCGATGATGCGATCCACCGAAGCCGCTGCGTCGCCTCCCCGTCGGGCCAGTCCGGCCCGCACGACGTCGGGATCGGAACGGAAGCGGCGAATGTCGAGCATGACTCCAGACGGTAGCGGCGGACCAGCGATAGGTTGGTGTCCTTATCGGAGAAGAGAGGCCGCCCTGACTGAGCACGTATCTGATGTCTGGTTTCAGGTGACCGACTTGGAGGTGGTCTCCGGCGCGGGATGCGTGGTGACCACCCGCACCGGCGAGGACTACCTGGACTTTTCCAGCGGCATCGCAGTCACCAGCACCGGTCACTGTCACCCCCATGTCGTGGCGGCCATCCAAGCCCAAGCCGCCCGATTCATCCACGCTCAGGTCAACGTCTATCGCCACGATCGACTGGCCGAACTAGCGGGGCGCCTCGCGGCCATCTCGCCGGAGCCCATCGACACGTTCTTCTTCGCCAACTCCGGGGCCGAGGCCACCGAGGGCGCGGTGAAACTGGCCAAGCAAGCCACCCGACGACCGAATGTGATCGTCTTCCAGGGCAGTTTTCACGGGCGTACCCACCTGACGATGGCCATGACCACCTCCAAGACGATCTACCGGGCCGGCCATGACCCCCTTCCCAGCGGCGTGTTCGTCGCGCCGTTCCCCCACTCCGACGACGACGTCGCCCACTGCCTGACGGCGGTTCGTCTGCTGCTCCTCAGCCAGACCTCGCCCGCCGACACCGCCGCCATGGTGCTGGAACCGGTGCTCGGGGAAGGCGGCTACCTCCCGGCTCCTACCGCCTTCCTGCAGGGTCTGACGGAGATCTGTCGCCAGCACGGGATCTTGTTCATCGCCGATGAGGTACAGAGTGGCTTCGGACGGACCGGGACCATGTTTTGTATCGAGCAGCATGACCTACGCCCCGACATCATCGTGATGGCCAAGGGCTTGGCCTCGGGCTTCCCCATCTCGGCCATCGGCGCTTCGGCAGAGATCATGGCCCGCTGGCCGCCGGGTAGCCACGGCGGCACCTATGGCGGCAACCCCATCGGCTGTGCGGCCGCTATCGCCACCATCGATGTGCTCACCGAGCCTGGTTTCCTCGCCCATGTAGTGGCCCGCGGTGAACAACTCCGCGCTGGCCTGCGGGCACTGGCGGCCCAACACTCTGGCATCGTGGACGTGCGGGGCCCGGGCCTGATGGTGGCCAGCGAGTTTGCCGACGCCACCCGGGTGGGTCCCGTACTCACGCATTGCCTGCGCGAGGGCCGCCTGATCCTCATGAACGCCGGCACCTTCGGCAACGTGGTGCGTTGGATGCCGCCCTTAGTGGTGACCGAAGCCGAAATCGACCAAGCCCTCGCCGCCTTCGGCCGCGCCCTCGCCGCCACCGGATAGCGCGCCCTCTCCCGCCACGAGATGAGTTCCGGGGCTGGCTAGCGTGGCCGGTATGGCTGCGGTAGAGGTGCACGAGTTGACCGTGCGCTATGGCGACACCGTCGCGGTGGACGGCATCAGTTTCGAAGCACAAGCCGGACAGATCACCGCCATCCTGGGCCCAAACGGCGCCGGGAAAACCACCACCGTAGAGGTACTGGAAGGCTTCCGACGGCCCGGGGCCGGGCGAACCCTCGTGGCTGGCCTCGACCCCATCGCCGATCATGCCGCCCTCACCCGCCGCATGGGCGTGATGCTCCAAAGCGGTGGGGTGGGCCCGGGCGTGCGGGTGCTGGAAGCACTGCGCCACGCGGCGGCGCTCTATGAAGACAGCCTCGACCCCCGTGCGCTACTCGAACAGGTGGGCCTCACCGGAACGGAGCGACGAACGTGGCGACAGATCTCCGGGGGTGAACAACGTCGCTTGGCGCTGGCGCTGGCGCTGGTGGGGCGTCCGCAGGTGGCCTTCCTCGACGAACCCGGTTCCGGAGTGGACCCGCAGGGGCGATTGGCTATTCGTGAGGTCGTGGCGGGCCTACGCAACGATGGCGTCACCGTAGTGCTCACCACCCATGATCTCGATGAGGTGGAGAAACTGGCCGATCATGTCGTGATCCTCGACGGCGGCCGGGTGGTGGCGGCGGGAAGCCCGGCACAGTTGATGACCACCGGACAGTCCGACGAGGTGCGCTTCGGTGCCCCGCCGGGAATCGACACTGCCGCCCTTGAGCGGCGCATCGGCGCCGCCGTGCGCGAGGTCGCACCGGGCGAATACGTGGTGTCGGCCCCGGGCACCCCGGTCCTGGTCGCAGCGCTCACCGCCTGGCTGGCCGAACACGACCTCCCGCTCGCCGATCTGCGCGCCGGTCGCCAACGCCTTGAAGACGTGTTCCTCCGTCTCATGGCCGAAGGGTCCTTCACCCGCCCCGAAGTGCGGCCGCGGCGGCGGCGGGGGCGGGAGCGGCCGTGAAACCCCTCCTCGCCCACCTGCGCCTCGAACTCACCCTGATCGCCCGCAACGGCGAGTCATTGCTGCTCACACTCGGCATTCCCGTGCTCCTGCTCACGTTCTTCGCCACGGTGGATGTGCTGCCGATCGAAGGCGAGCCGATCAACTTTCTGGCCCCGGGGGTGCTGGCGCTGGCCGTGTTGTCGACGTCGCTGGTGAACCTGGCCATCAGTACGGGATTCGAGCGCGAGTACGGCGTGCTCAAACGCCTGGGAGCCACCCCGCTGGGCCGGCCGCGCCTGTTGGCGGCCAAGACCCTCGCCACGCTGGCCGTGGAGATCGTGCAGGTGGGCACCCTGTGGATCCTGGCCCTTGCCCTCGGATGGGACCCGAACCCCAAGGTGGGATTCCTCGCCGCCATGGTCCTCGGCACCATCGGCTGCGCGGGCCTGGCGTTGTGCCTGGCCGGTTCCCTCAAGGCCTTCGTGACACTGGCCGCCGCCAACGGCCTCTACCTGGTGCTCCTGCTGCTGTCGGGCATGGTGATCCCCCTCACCCAACTCCCTGGTCCGATCCAAGGCATCGCCCGGGCGCTGCCCAGTGGCGCCTTGACCGAGGCCGTTAGGGGCTCACTCAGCGCCGGGGGCGCCGTGCCCGGTCGGGCCTGGGCCGCACTGGTGATCTGGGCGGTCCTCAGTCCGGCGCTGGCCATCAGACTTTTTCGCTGGGAGTAGGCCCGCAGGCCCGGGCCTACCGGCGAGGTTCGGACACCGGAGCGACAGGGTGGTCCTCGAAGGCTCGCTCCACCTCGTCCCAGGTGAGCACTTCGCGCTCGGTGGGTACATAGCCGCGCATGTTGGCCTGCTCATGGCGCGCCGCCCAGCGGAAGAAGATCACCACAATGATGACCCACAAGAACGTGCCGCCCACCAGTTTCATAATGGCGCCCGCCGCCTGCTGATCGGTTACCACCGAAATGCCCCACATGCGAGCGGGGATGTCGTAGGTCTTGTAGACGGCGCCGGTGGCGAACACCATCCAGGCCCCCGGCACGGTCGGCACCAGTGACTGCACAAACAGGTAGATCATCTGGCCCGGCAAGGAGATCCGCACCTCCGGGAACGGGCCGCACACCGGCATCCAAAACAGCAGGGCCGCCGCCACTAGGGCCGTATGGACCCCGTAATGAAAGAACCCGTTGGTCGCGGCGGTGTTGACCACGACCGGGGCGTGGGTAACCAGGGTGAGCAGGGCCATGATCAGCCCGGCGGGCACCGGCCGGGCCAGTCGGTGCACAACCGTGTTCAGACGACCATCGCCCACCACGAGGCGGGCCAGCCACTCGGGCGTGGCCATCAACATGGCCGCCGCCATCAAGAGGGTGAGCACGAGATGCTGGCTCATGTGCACCAGAAAGAGATAACGCTCGGCCACGTCGTGGACGGGCCAATCCGAGGCGGCCCACAACAAGAGAATCCCGAAGATGAACCACCGGCGCTGCGACCGAGTGATGGCGGGGGTGCCCGCCGGAACCACCTTGGGCCCGATGACCAAGCCGGCGTAGAGATAGAGCCCCGTGATACTGCCCACCAGCAGCCACACCTCGGGGTGCGGCACCCAGGCCAGGAAATCGACCGGTGGCATCAGTGACTCACCCGGGAAACCGGAGGAAGTCGTCGGAGAAGAAGCCGAAGGTAGTCAACATGATGCCGAAGACCACCACGGCCAGGCAGACGCCGAAGAGAAAGATCCGGCGGAAGATCGGATTGTCGTACTTCAGATGCATGAAGTACCCAGCCACGATCATGAACTTCACCACCATCATCGGCACCAGAATCCCCACCAACAACGTGGTGGTGGCTTCCTCAATGAAGTACGTGCCCACCTCCAGGACGGTGATGAAGGCGAGGAGCAGCGCAATCTTCACGTACTGGGCATCCGAGGGCAGGCCGTGACCGTGGCCAGAGGGCGCTTCGGCGGGGACGTCGTCGGTGATGGTGGTCATGGGATCGTCCTCTGGTTCAGGGGATCAGGTAGACGACGGTGAAAATAATAATCCACACGATGTCCACAAAGTGCCAGTACAGGCCAATGGTTTCAACCGTCTCAGACCGCTCGGGACCCAGGTTCCCCCGAAAGGACATCCCCAGCAGTGACATCAGCATCACGATGCCCACAGTCACGTGCACGCCGTGGAAGGCGGTGAGGGTGTAAAACGCCGAGCCAAAGATATTGGTGGTGTAGCCCAGGCCCTCTCGGTAGAACGTGGTGAACTCGTACACCTGCCCGCCGATGAACACGGCGCCCAGCATGGCGGTAGTACCCAGCCAGATGCGGTTGAGACGCACGTCGTGGCGCATGAGGGCCGACACGGCCAGGACCATCGTGAGGGAACTCATCAGCAAGACGAAGGTGCTCACCGAGGTGAAGGGGATGTCGAATAATTCCTCGGCCGTCGGGCCGCCCACGCTGCGATGGCGCAACAGCAGGTAGGTGGAGATGAGGCTGCCGAACAACAGGCAGTCCGACCCCAAATAGACCCACATGGCCAGTTTGGTATTGGAGATACCCGTCGAGCTGGTGTGGCCGTGATCGGCCGCTACCGGAGCCTGCATGGTCGCGTCAGCCACCGACCGTCACCTCATTGCCCTCCAAGGAGACAGCGACGTGGTCGCCATCGTCGCCATCGCCGCCCTCGTCGTGGTGCCCGTGCGGGGGTTGGTCCTCATCGTCGCTCGGCTCCAACGCCCAGCCCACCATCGAGCCGACCAGCACGACAGCACCCACGAAGGAAATGGCGAGGTTGAAAATGAGACCGTAGCCAATCAGCGGGAAAGCGGTCGCCATGACGATCGGCCAGTACGACGGAGCCGGTAGGTGAGCCCGGGAACCGTCGCCGATCATGGCGATCTCCTCGGGCTCGTGCACCTTCACCACGCGACCGGTTTCGTCGGCTTGGTACTTACGGTGCCACCAATCATCAAAGTGCACCACCAACGGATCGTCGTCGAAGTTGTGCTCCGGGGTAGGCGAGGGAACGCTCCACTCCAGACTGCGGCCATCCCACGGATCCGGGCCGGGTGGCGGCAGCAGATCAGCCGCCCGCTTCGAGCGGACAATGTTCACAAAGAAGACCAGGACGCTCAGGGCGATGATGAACGCCCCGACGGTGGCCACGAGGTTCCAAAAGTTGAAGCCGTATCCGTCGCGATAGGTCTGGATCCTTCGGTTCATTCCCTGCAGGCCCAGGATGTGCATGGGACCGAAGGCGAGGTTGAAGCCCACCATCGTCAGCCAAAAATGCACCTTGCCCAGTTTGTCGTTGAGGAAATAACCGAACACCTTCGGCCACCAGAAGTAGAAGCCTCCGAGGAACCCGAAGAGGGCCCCCCCAAAGATCACATAATGGAAATGGGCCACGATGTAATACGTATCGGTTTGTTGGGTATCAGCCGGCGCCACGGCGTGGGTTACCCCCGAGAGGCCGCCGATGGTGAACATCGCCACCAGCCCGATCGAGAACAGCAAGGGGGTGGTGAAGGTGATCTTCCCGCCCCACAGGGTGGCCATCCAGTTCAGGATCTTCACCCCGGTGGGTACCGCGATGAACATGGTGGAAACCGAGAACGCCGCCACCGAGATCGGTCCGAGACCGGAGGCGAACATGTGGTGAGCCCACACGCCCCAACCCATGAACCCGATGGCGATACCTGAGAACACCATGAAGGGATAACCGAAGATCGGTTTCCGGGAAAACACCGGGATGATCTCCGACACGATCCCGAAGGCAGGAAGAATGAGGATGTAGACCTCGGGATGTCCGAAGATCCAGAAGAGGTGCTCCCAGAGCAGCGGGTCTGCCCCCTGCTGCACATTGAAGAAGTTGGCACCGAACAGCCGGTCGAAGGTGAGCAGGAACAGCGCCACGGAGATCACCGGCACGGCAAAGACGAGCAGCACCTGGGTGACCAGGCTCATCCACGTGAACACAGGCAACTTCATCATCGTCATCCCCGGCGCCCGCATGTTGAGCACGGTGACCACGAGGTTCACACCGCCCACCAGCGAGGCGATGCCCGTGATCTGCAGGCCGATGGCGTAGAAGTCCATGCCGTGGCTCGGTGAGAAGATGACGCCGGTATTGGGGGCGTAGGCGAACCAACCGCCGTCGGCGCCACCGCCAAGGAACCACGAGGTGTTGAGGAAGATTCCTCCGAAAATGAACGTCCAGAAACTCAGGGCGTTGAGGCGGGGGAAGGCCACATCACGGGCGCCGATCTGCAGCGGCATCAGATAGTTCATGAAGGCGGCACCCATCGGCATCACCACCAAGAAAATCATCGTGACGCCGTGCATCGTGAACACCTGGTTGTACAGGCCAGCCGACAGAAGTTTCTGACCGGGCGCCGCCAATTGCGCCCGAATGGCCAGCGCTTCGATGCCACCGATCACCAAGAAGAAGAGCGACGAGGCCCCGTACATGATGCCGATCTTCTTGTGATCGACCGTAGCCACCCAGGAACGCCACCCGGTTTTAGCCCGGGGTCGGCTGAACACCCCCAGCGGGGCGCGGGCCACCCCCGCCCCCGGCGGGAGAGCAAGAGTGTCTGAGGGTCGTTCGATAATCGCCATCGGGGGAGTTACTCCAGCGTCTTCAGGTAGGCGATGAGGGCATCAATCTGTGCATCATCAAGTTGAAGGTTCGGCATACCGCGCTCGCCCTGGGGATACATCGGCTTCTCAGCGGGCGCGTTGCGAAGCCACTTTTTCATGTCGGCCACGTTGAAAATCTTCCCGATCTCTTCGGTATCCACTTCCTCGTTGAAGTTGGTATCAAGCCAAAGATCAAAAATCGAGCCAGCAAATACACCCCGACTGGCGAGGTGCGTGAGATTCGGAGCGGCGCCACTCACCTGGGCTGCGCCCTTGTACAGATCGGCGTTGCCACCAGGCCCGCTGACGAGGTGACAGGCCGAGCAGGAGGTGCGGAACTGCTCGAGCCCCTGCTTGGCCAGCTCCTCCTCCGGCACCTGGGCATCGGTGAGTTGGTTCTCTTGCCAGGTCTGGTAATCGGCGGGCTCCAGGGCCACCACTCGCATCCGCATGTAGGCATGGGAGAGACCACAGAACTCGCTGCACTGGCCTCGATACACCCCGGGCTCGTCGGCCTCGATGGTCAGCGGCTGGGCCCGACCCGGCACCGCATCACGCTTGCCGTTGAGGGCAGGAATCCAGAAGGAGTGGATCACATCACGCGACTCAATGGTGAGAGCGATGGGTTGGCCGACCGGGATCACCAGGTCATTCGCCGTGATGATGTCGTCTTCGCCGTCACCATCTACGTCGTAGCGATACTCCCACCACCACTGCTGCCCAATCACCGTGACGTCTTGCGCATCGGCGGGCGTATCGGCGAGATCAAACAGCGTGAACACCGAGGCGGCCCCCACACCGGCCAACACCAGGGCCGGCAGGATGGTCCAGCCTATTTCGAGTTTGAAGTTGCCGTGGTGCTGGACCGGCAGGCTGTCGTCGTCGCCTTTACGCTGGCGGAACTTGATGGCCAGGAACAACACGCCGAACTCCACCAGCACGAACACCACCGCCGCGATGGCAAAGACGGGCACCACCAGGTTCTGGATGGCGTCGGCCTCTGGTCCCTTTGGGTCCAAGGTGTCCAGCGGCGCATCGGTGGCACAGGCTCCGAGCGCCAGTACCAGCGGCACCAGGAGCAGGGCCTTCCCGCGGCCAGAGTTACGCAGGTTCATCAACCCTCTCCCTCCGCTTCGTCGGTGGTAGCGCTCTTGTTGGTGCCCGGCGTAACAGGAACCTCATTACCGGTGCCCTCGTCTTGTTCGGTGGACTCGTCGTGCTCCTCCATCACCCGTTCGCCACGAGCGGCCGCCCCCACCCCAGCCACCCCGATACCGATGGCGGCGACCACCAGCACCCCGGCAATCAGGTTGGGCGACGCCTTGGGTCGGGCAGCAAAGAAGATTCCCACGAGCAAGATGAGCGTACCCAGGCCCATCGCCACTGCCACCGCCCCCAGCACCGAGGAGGTGAGCAACAGCCTCGAGAAGGCGGCCACGGCACCGCCCACGATGAGGATTCCCGCAATCGGGATCTCCAACGGAGCCATGAGACGGTTGCGGACCAGCCGGTTAGCCGCCGGGTCGCCGGTGGCTCGATCGGACCAGTCCAGCACCATCCACTCGATCAGCACGGCCAGCAGTACGAATAGTCCGGCCACAAACATCACGTTGCTGACCACCAGCCCCAGGACCACCAAACCCGCACCAAAGGCTCCAAAAACGGGCTGATAGGCCGGTCCGGGCGGAGCGGCCTCGGCGGGGGCAGATTCTGTCCCGGCCAGTTCCGCCAGGGCGCTGGACTCGGCGTCGCGGGTCGCCACCGCCACCAGGCCCAGGAAGACAGCCAGAAGACCAAACGACAGCAGAAGGCTGTAGCCGAGATGGTCGCCAACACCCCCGTTGTATCCCGCTGTCACCGGGCCGAGCCCGGTACCGCCGGTAGTCCAACCGTAGACAGCCGCCAGCACCAGCAAGAAAGTGCCGATGCCGAGAAACGTCTTGGACCCAGTGGTGAACATTGCCAGAAACCCTCGCTACTTGGTGATGTAGATGCCGTACCA
This sequence comes from Candidatus Neomicrothrix parvicella RN1, assembly GCA_945898515.1. Lineage (GTDB taxonomy): Bacteria > Actinomycetota > Acidimicrobiia > Acidimicrobiales > VFJN01 > VFJN01. Next base: position 28,773 of record CAMDIH010000019.1, read on the forward strand.
AATGACGACGTAGATGACGATGATGGCGAACCAGTAAAGGGCTGCCGCGCTCATGCCCTCGGCATCACGACCCGTAAGCTGACCACCCAGGGCTTGGAACCCCATTACGGCAATAAACATCATGCCCACCACCACCATCAACAGGTGGGTAGCAGTGACGATGTACAACAGCGTCCCCGCCGGGGAAGCGGTAACTGCCATGTCCAACTGCTGGTAGAGGTAGACGGTGGAGTTGATGAAAGCAACGCCGAGAAGCAAGGTGAGCCCTACGGCCACATAGGCGTTGGGACGATCATCGTTGCGGAGGGCATAAACCGCCCAACTGATCGTTACCGCCGACATAGCCAGCGTGACCATTCCCATACTTCCCGGAGTGAGCGGCAGCACCACGCCCTCGGGGAAGGTGGCATCGCCCGCCGACGCCAATTGACCCCGTACCTGCAAGTACACCGCCAGTTCCGCCGCCACGAGCAGGACGGACGCCGCCGCACCAAAAGCGGCGCCCACGAAGAGCACGCGGGGCCGACGGGGCGTCGCGGCCGGGGCATCGATAAGGGGGTTCCGATCGACCGTGGTGATGCTCATGGGGTCGAAGCCTCCCGGTGACGGGCGTCGTACAACGGCGCCTCCGACGTGATCTCGGGGAGGCTGGCGAAGTTCCCCGGCGGCGGCGGCGACGAGGTCGCCCACTCGAGCGTGTGACCGTGCCAGGGATCATCGCCCGGCTGCTCCCGGCCCCCGATCGCCCGCACCACGAGGCTGAGGAACCCCAAGAACGCCAGGGCGAGGAACACACCCCCCACCAGAGACGCCGCGTTAAGGGCTTCGATCGTCGAGACGTTCTCTTCCACCGGACCCGGTATGTCGCCCCCCTGGCCCAACACTCCGGAGACGAGATCGGGGAAACTCCAGAGCACCGTGCCCACCAATAGAAGCGCCGCCACCCCGCGGGCCGCCCCCTCTCGCAAGCTGCGCCCAATCAACTTCGGGGCCCAGAACGTGATGCCACCGAGGAGAGCGATGGCGAGCGACAGCAGCACGTAGGAGGCCACCGCAATGGTCCATGACGTGCCGTAGAGCGAACTGCCGGGCCCGTCGACCAGCGTTTTGATCGGCTTGATGGCTTGGACCGCCCCCGCCAGCAGTCCAACCAACAGCATCACCAGTGATGCCACCGCAAAAAGCAACGGGCTGGCCAGCGTGACCCGTCCCTTCCGAAGGGTGGCCGCCCATAAACCCACCAACGCCAGAACGGGGATCAGGATGAGAAACGACACCGCCACCCAGGGCAGTTTGTACAGCCACGGAGTGCTCTCCCCCACGAAACTGGGAATGGCCCAGCCCCCGACGACCAAGGCACCCACCGCGGAGATGGCGATGCGGGCGTAGCGGTTGAGGTGATGCCGGGTGGCGCTGAAGACAGGCACCACCGTGGCGATGAACCCAAGCACCGGAATCGCGAAGGCGTAGACCGCCGGCGGGCCAAAGGCCCAACTGATGCGGGCGTAAATGCCGCCGCTGTCATCGCCGAGGTAGCGCACGAAGACGTAGGTGATCACCAACATGGCCGCCAGCACGGGCAGGGTGAGCAGCCAAACGGCGCCCGCGATCAAGAGCGACCAAGAAAATAGAGGAGTACGGGCCAGCGTCATCCCCGGGGCCCGCAGGGTGATGACGGTGGTCATGATGCAGATCCACGCCAGCACCTCTGAGACGACGACCAACGCGAGGGCCGCCACAAACAGCCGAATACCGTCACGACTCGAGCCGAAGGGTCCACCGTCGATCGAATAGGCGCCGATGACAAGACCACTACCCACGAGGTAACCCCACACGGCGGCGGCGGCGGCCCGGGGGAAGGCAATCGTGGAGGCCCCCACCTGGAGCGGGACGACCACGGTGGCAAGGCCGATCGTGAGCGGCAAGAGCACCAGGAACGTGCCCCCGATCGCTCGATACGTGACGATCTGGGAGAACCAGTCGCTGGAACTATCGGTGAGGTTGGCGAGGCCAGCGAGGTCGAGGCGCATGGCAGCGACATAAAGCGACGCGCCCAGCACGAGCAGCAACTGCGCCAGGGCGGCCACGATCCAAAGCCGCCCCAACACCTTGTGATCACCCGACGCCAGGACGGCCACGAGCCCGGCGGGGGCCGGGGCGACGGTACTGGGCTCCGGGGCCACCAGTTCGGGGGCCGGAGCGTCTTCTGTGACGGTCATGCAAGCACCTGGGAGAAGGGAACGATCCAGATTGGGAATCTAGTCACATGGACCGCCTCCATTCGAACTGTGCCCGCCATGGGCGGTCACCATCCGAAACGCAGCAACTGATCCAGGGCCATGGCCCCGAACAGCAGCGTGAGGTAGGTGATCGACCAAGTGAAAAGGCGCATCGCCGTGGAGCGGATCTCCGGCTCACTCGGTCCGCCCCCCGCGGGGGCGGATGCGTCCACCTTGTTGGCCAGCGTGAGTAACCGCAGCGCGTAGTAGGTAAACACCGCGCCCAGCACGATCGCCGAGCCGAGGTAGACCAACCCCATGCCGCCTATCGGCGCAAAAACCAGGGTGAGCCCCCAAAGATAGAGCGTGTAAGACAGGATGCGCTCCGCGGTGCGCTTGAGGCTCACCACCGACGGCAGCATCGGCACGTCGGCGGCCGAATAGTCATCCCGGTAGCGGATGGCGAGGGCCCAGAAGTGCGGAGGGGTCCAGTAGAAAATAATGGCGAAGAGGACCAACGGCTCCCAGCCGAGGCTGTTGGTTACCGCACTCCAGCCGATGAGGACCGGAGCCGCGCCGGCCGCCCCCCCGATAACGATGTTGTGGGTCGAGGTGCGCTTCAGCCAGAGCGTGTAGACGAACACGTAAAAAAGACAGGCCGCCACCGCGAGCACCGCGCTCAGCAAGTTCACCGTGGCCCACAAGAAGACGAAGGCCAGGATCTCCAGACTGACAGCGAAGACCAAAGCCGATCGGGGCGTCAGCACCCCGGTGACGAGCGGACGGTTCTTGGTGCGCTCCATCAGGGAATCGATGTCGCGGTCTACGTACATGTTGATCGCATTGGCGCCACCGGCCGCCAGGGTGCCACCCAACACGGTGCAGATCATCAACCACAGCGGTGGCATGCCCTGCTCCGCCACCACCATCGTGGGAACGGTGGTCACCAGCAGTAGTTCGATGATCCTCGGTTTGGTAAGCGCCACGTAGGCCGCCACACGGGCAAGAGGAGAGACGACGACCGCGGACACAAGAGGTGAGGCTAGGGCTGAGGTCCGCCCCGTGGCGAACCCTGACAGCGGCTAGTTGGAGCAGTCGGGCCTGTGGTCCGTAGCCTGAGAACCGTGCTTCGCATCCGTGGGTATCTCGCCACCGTTTGGCGGGGCCCGATCCGTCCCGAGACCTACCAAGTGATCACCGCTGTGGCGCTGGTGGCGGTCTGCGCCATTGTCGTGTCGGGGGCCGCCGTTCGCCTGACCGGCTCGGGGATGGGGTGTCCCACCTGGCCGGCCTGCGAGAGCGGTTCGCTCGTACCTCGCGGTGCCACCGGGAGCCACGGGTGGATTGAGTTCGTGAACCGCACCTTCACCGGCGCGGTGTCGGTGGCGGTGGCCGTTGCCGTGCTCGGGTCGCATCGCCGCCGACCGCGCCGCCGCGACCTCATCGGCTGGTCGTGGGGCCTGGTGGCCGGGGTGCTGGCCCAGGCCCTCCTCGGCGGAGTGGTCGTGCTCCTCCACGTCACCCCGATCGCCGTGGCGGGTCACTATCTGCTCTCGGCCGTCCTGGTGGCCAACGCGGTGATCCTCCATCACAAGGCCAGCGAGCCCGACGGGTCTCGCCGAGCCCAGGCGACTCCGAGCCTCCTGGCTCGCTCGCGAGTGCTGGTGGGCCTCGCCGGGTTGGTCCTGGTCACCGGCACCTTCGTCACCGGCAGCGGGCCCCACAGCGGCGACACGGCGGCCGACCGGCTTCCCTTCGCCGTCTCCACCGTCGCCCGGCTTCACAGCCTCACCGTCTGGGTCTTCCTGCTGACTGTGGTGATCGTATTGCGCATGGTGAGCCGCGGCGATGCCGCGGCGTCCACGCTCGGCCGAGGCCGCCTGCTCGTGGGCGCCATCCTGGCCCAGGGACTGCTCGGCTACGTGCAGTATTTTGCGGGAGTGCCGGAGATCCTCGTTGGAGCCCACGTGATGGGTTCGGTGCTCGTCTGGGTGGCTACCCTCCGCTTCTACCTCGCCCTAACCGAGCCGATCCCTAGCGTCACCTCTTCGGCCCCGCGTCGTCCCGTCGCCCCGGTGGCGGGATGATGGCAGCCCCCATTCCGGCACCTGCCCCCACCGAGGTTTTCCAACCCGTTGATGACACCCGCACCAAGCCCGACCAACCCTGGATCGTGCTGGTGTGGAACGACCCCATCAACCTGATGTCTTACGTCGCCTTCGTGTTGCAAAAGCTGTTCGGCTACTCGAAAGAGAAGGCCGACCAACTCATGCTCCAGGTTCACCATGAGGGCCGGGCGGTGGTGGCCAACGGGCCACGGGAAACCTGCGAACTCAACGTGTTCCGGCTCCACGAACACGGACTCTGGGCCACCATGCAGCACGACGCCTGATGGCTCGAATCCGGCGCCGCGTCGCCCGCACCCGGCGGGGCACCTACCAACTGCGTCTCCCTGAGATCGAACAGGAACTGCTGAAGAACCTAGCGGCACAGTTGCGCGACATGCTTTCGCTCGGCACGAATGACCCGTCCCTGCGTCGCCTCTTCCCCACCGCCTATCACGAGGACGCCGAACGTGATCGCGAGTACCAGCAACTCGTGCGCGATGAACTCCTCGATCGCCGACTGGCAGCGCTCGCCACCGTGGAGGAGACCACCGCCCTGAAGGAGGTCACCGAGGAGCAACTATCTCACTGGCTCACTGTCCTCAACGACTTACGCCTCGTACTCGGCACGAGCCTCGATGTGAGTGAAGACACCAACGGGGCCGAGGGGGACGACGACAATCCCGATATCACCGCCCATTCGATCTATGACTATTTGGGCTTCCTGCTGACCGAGGTGGTCGACGCGCTCGCCGGGGGGCTCCCGCCTCCCGTCGAATCCGAGGTTTGAGGGACGGGGAGCCGCTGCTAGTCTTTGCCGCCCCTACCCACAACGGGGCCAGCCCCCATCGTCTAGCGGCCTAGGACACCGGCCTTTCACGCCGGCAGCACGGGTTCGAATCCCGTTGGGGGTGCGGAATATGCAAAACAGTGAAGTTGCCACGGTCCCGTGGTGCAGTTTGGAGTGCACGCCGGCCTGTCAAGCCGGAGGTCGCGGGTTCAAATCCCGTCGGGACCGCTGAAGTTCGAGGTCGGGTAGCTCAGTTGGCAGAGCGCGCGCCTGAAAAGCGTGAGGTCACCGGATCGAC
>CAMDIH010000020.1 GCA_945898515.1 Candidatus Neomicrothrix parvicella RN1
CCCATCGGGCACCACACCAGACCCCTCCACCAGCGACGTGGTAGTCGGCACTCCCATACCCCACCCGCTCCTCGCTACCAGGGCCCTACACCCAACCCGCCGTCCCCCAGAAGACTATTACAAGCCCAGGAAACCCCGGACGCGCCCCCATAAGGCCCTAGCCACCCCCGCCCTTACCAAACGTCGTCGTATCCGGCAGCAACACAACCTCAACTGCCCGACGATTCCCGCCATCGGAGCGATTCTTGACTAAAACGATGGAACCCTTCACCACATCATCCTGATCTCCACCCGTGAACACCGTTGCATCAGAAACCGCATACGTGCGGTCACCGGTGGAGGTCAACAACTCCACCGTGATCGAAGTATCAGTCACCGCACTCACCGTGCCCACCGGACGGATATTCGTAACGTCGTCTATCACCCGCTGCTGCTCAACCTTCCAGCCCACCACGAAACCCAGCCCTACCCCCAGCAACAACCCCACGACCACCAGCCCCACCGACCCCAGCACACTCCGGCCACGCGATTCAGACACCCCATCAACACGTTCCTCACCCGGATCACCCACATCAGTCATAATCGCGCCTCCTTGGATCTCATTGGAACGTTTGGACCCTACCGAATAGGCGATCCCGAAGGAACAACCAACTACGACAACAACGGCAACTCAACAAGCACAAATTCGTCATCTCGATACACCACCAACCCCCCACCATTCCGCAGGTTCGCCACCAAACCACGATCCCGCCCATCTTGCGCATGGAGCAGCACGAAGCGCACCCGGTAGCGCCGCTGAATCTCACCTCGACGCTCCATGGACGTAGCCGGATCAAGGAATTCACGCTGAGCCCACAGCCGCTCATCCGCATCGGCCACGAAGGGACGGGCCACGCTGAGGGCGAGCGTACGACCCGCCAGCGCCGGAATGACCCGGGTGTCGGCGGGTCGAGAGCCCACCACAACCTCGTTCGGTCCGACCCGACCCACCAGGAAGTCGTAGCGTTCATCAGGTCGGACCAACTCCTCGGACCCGCTGATCGACCCCGGCAGCAGCGGCCCTGGAACCATTCGGATGATCCCGCCGCGGGAGGTAGCCAGCCCCGCCACGAGCAGACCGACCAGCACCACCGCCCCGATGCGTTCTCCCCGGTTGGCGGAGCGCTCCGACCAGCTCGCCTCGATCCTTCCCACCCCATCGGCCAGGGCCATCACCAAAACCACCACGACGAACGCCAGCGCGCGTCCATAGGTGGACTTGTCCAGTACCGCTCCGACGGCGTACATCCCCAAGGCGCCCGTTAGCCACAGCCCTAGTAGGTCCAAGCGATCCTGTCGGGTCCTGCGCAACACCACCGCCAGGCCTAGCAACATGGGGAAAACACGCGGCAGCACATTGGTGTACATGGCCTGGTTCAGCGACTCCAACCCGGAGGACTCCGTCAACAACTGCGGTAGCGAGTAGTACGGCCACAGCAGACATAGCCCCAGCGCGAGCGCCAGTGCCGCCGCGAAGAAGGCCAACGAACGCAGACCGGCGCGCCAACTAATCGCCACACCGACGAGGGCGGGAACCAACCAGGAGGCCGACAGTGGGTGCACCAGCACCACCGTTGCGGTGCCGATGGTTACCACCAGGAGGAGTGCGTAACGTCCTCCCCGCGAATACCGCACCGCGGCTACCAGTGTCATAAAACCCACCGCCGTGGCGAACGTCGACGGGTACGGGGCGACAAAGCCAATCGAGTTGAGACCGAAGAACCCGCTGTACCGATAGGGAACGATGCCCCAAAGCGCCAACAAGAACACGAGCGCCCAAAACGGCGCCCGGGCATTGTCGGTTACCTCCAGCACGAGCCGCTGCAGTGCTCCCAGCAGGAAGGCCACGTTGAGCATTGCCGCTACCGACAAGACCGCCACAGCCCCCCCACCGGGTGCTTGGCCCACCAGAGCCAGGGCAACGGTGTACGGAGAGAAGCCCGGGTGAGTAGCCGGCGACAGCAGTTGCGGATGGGTTGGATCGAACGGGTGCGCCATGAGTTCACGCACCACCGCCACGTGCTCCCACATGTCCGAGGACCATTGCCCGTTCAGGGTCTGTGAGCCGACGAGCACGAGAACCACCGCCGCCAACACGCCGTAGCGGTGGCGCCCCAGCCAGGTCTTCGTCGTCGTCCCGACTGGGCCCAGAACACCAACCGGGGCGTGGCTCTCCACCTCCGTTGGCGTCACCACCACGCGTGCATCATGAATGCAGGTGGGTAGTGCAGGCCTCGCCGTCAGCCTCTAGACCAGCGAACGGACCGCAAGGGCGCGGAATCAGCCACACATGCAACATGGGGGGAGTGACCGTCAGCGTGCCTGAGGAACAGACGCCGCCCACGGCAATGGCCACCACGACATACCCCTCGAAGCAAAGATTGTCGTGCAGATGCCAGGAGGTGAGTTCGCCCGCCAACATCGGGATGTCGGCCATCGTCTGGCCCGGGTTGAGGATGTACATCGCCGACACCACCTGCTTCGGCTCAGCGCCGTTCTTCTTGACCACGATCGACTCAATACGGGATGGATCCAACTCGATGCCGTCGTACAGGTACGACCAGTTGACGAAATGCTCGAACCCAAAAGCGCCGCCATCACCGATGGATTGGTAACCAGCAGATTGCACGGCCTCTACCGTCGGGAAGGCGACCATGGCCGCAGTCACATCCTCGATCAGACTCACCGCAATGGCGCGCTCGGCGGCAGTCACTCGCGGATCATCCAGAGAGATGATGGGGCCGGTGGGCGACACCGTTCCCGAGTCGGTGTCGTGGCCATCGGCGTCATGACCAGCGGTGCCGTCACCAACGGTTCCGTGACCAGCGGTGCCGTCACCAACGGCGTCATGGCCAGCGGCGCCGTGAGCAGCGGTGCCGTCACCAACGGCGTCATGACCAACGGCGTCATGACCGGCGGTGCCCCGACCGGCGGTGTCCTGACCGGCGGTGCCCTGACCGGCGCTGTCCTGACCGGCGGTCAACTCGACGACACTGTCGGCATTACGTTGTGCCTCATTGATGGCTGGTACCGCCGCCACCAGGGCCACCACCGCCAGGGCACGCGCCCAACCGGAGGTGACCATCCGGCGCGGTTCCGGTCGCCGGATGGTGCACAACGCCGCGAGAGCGCTGGTCGCCGCGAAGATGGCGGCGGTGAGGCCAGGTAAACCGGCGTTCGCTCCGCTGCCGGAGGAACCCACCACCGGAAGCCCTGCGGCCCAGCTGAACCCCCAGACCACCACGGCGATGCCGTTGAGGCACAGACCCGTCATCCACACCCGCGACGACGGGTTCTCAAGCGCGGCGACGGCCCACCCCAGTTGAGCCACCGCGGCGGCCGCTAACAAAACAACCAGGCCGGGGTCGCCAGCACGGCCAACCACGACGGAGGCGTGGATCAACCCGGCGAGGACAGAACCACCAACGGCCAACAACGCCGAGGCCCGGATACCTCCAGAGGCGTTCGACGGCAGCGGGGGCGGCGAAATGGCGTTCATTGAGGCCCTTCGTTTCAGTCGTCAAACCCTACCGCGGTCCCACGCCACCGGAGATCAGACCCGGGGTGCCGCAACCTGTTACCTAGCTCCGGGGGGGAGGCTCGAACTCCCGACAAATTGATTAACAGTCAATCGCTCTACCAGCTGAGCTACCCCGGAAGGGATTGTGAACAGTAGCGGGCGGGTCTCGCCGAGAGCCACCTCTTCACCCGACGGCACTACTCGCCGTCGAGATAGTCCCTGAGTTTCTGGCTGCGCTGGGGGTGCCGGAGCTTGGCCAGCGTCTTCGATTCGATCTGACGGATGCGCTCTCTCGTGACGCCAAATTCCTTGCCCACTTCCTCCAGCGTGCGGGCTTGGCCGTCATCGAGGCCAAAGCGCAGGCGCATAACTGCCCGCTCTCGGTCGTTGAGGCCATCGAGTGCCGCGATCACGGCTCGATTGAGCATGCCCCGAGTGGCGGCATCACCCGGGGTCTCGGTGCCGTGATCCTCGATGAAGTCCGAAAAACTGGAATCCTCCTCGCTGCCCACCGGCGTATCCAGCGAAAGGGGATCGAGGTTGATGCGCTGAATCTCCCGAATACGGTCCTCGCTGAGGTCCACGGCGACGGCGAGTTCTTCCACGGTGGGCTCGCGCGTCAACTCCTGGGCCATCTCCCGTTGTATCCGGAGCACCCGGTTGATCAACTCCACCATGTGTACCGGTATGCGGATCGTGCGAGCCTGATCCGCAATGGAGCGGGTGATGGCCTGACGAATCCACCAGGTGGCGTAGGTGGAGAACTTGAACCCCTTCGTGTAGTCGAACCGCTCGACGGCCCGCATCAAGCCAAGGTTTCCCTCTTGGATGAGGTCGAGGAAGGCCATGTTCCGACCGACGTAGTGCTTGGCGATCGACACCACCAGGCGAAGGTTCGCCTCAATGATGACCTCGCGAGCATCATCCCCTCGGCGTACGGCTCGCTGGGCCGACCGGCGCTCGTCGAAGGAAAGGCTGGCGAGGTCACCCCCCGCCGCCAGATCAGCCAGCCGGGTCGCCGCCAGACCACCCACCTCGATGCGGCGGGCGTACTCCACCTCTTCGGGCCCGCTCAACAGTGGAACCCGGCCGATCTCCTTGAGATACATGCGCACGGGATCCGCACTACCCTCGCCCTGGTCGGACCCCGCCGTTGCCTTCAGGGTGCGGCGCCGGGCCGCCGCAGAGCGCGCCGGTCGCACACCGCCGAGTTCCGGACCGTCCTGCTCGAAGTCGCTCAGGGCATGCTGGGCATCGCCAACCATTTGGGCGGCCCCACGATCCTCAGGACCCGAGCGGACCGGAAGCGGAGCGGGGTCCGATGGCCCGTCATAGTGGTCACGCACCGACTCATCGATGGTCACACCCGCTTGGGCTAGCCCAGCGCGCACCTCTTCGATCAACTCCGGTGTGAGATCGACCGCCCGCAGCACGAACAGCACGTCGTCCATGCTGAGCGTGCCCGCTATGCGCCCTTTGTCTAGCAAGACCTGCAGATAGACCGCCGGGTCAGTCCATTGGCTCGCGGTCGGCATCGAGTTGGTCACTTCGCTCATCTCCCCCCGGCAGGCCAATGTCACCTTGCCCCCCCACGAAGGTTACCAACGCTTCCGCCGCCGTCCTAGCGGCAATTGGGTCACGGAGCTGGTCGATGATCCGAGTGAGCCATAACTGCTCAGCCAATAGGCTGGCGTCCTCCGGCGATGCCGCCACGCGCACGGCGAGTTGGGCCACCTCGCCACGTGCTCGTTCGGTGAGAAATCGCACCACCGCATCAAACGGCTCGGCCTGGAGTTCCTCGGTGGCCAGTCGACCGAGGAGGTCCGCCACGCCCGGGTCAGCAGCGCTGAGGGCATCGGACACCGTGGGGTAAGCCATGAGCACCCGGAAGGTGGCGGCGTGAAGTTCGCTCGTAAACAACTCCTCGTAGCGCACCCATGGCTCCACCGCCGCCCACTGGTGGATCACGTGACGGAGTATCTCCAACTCGGGGCCATCGCGCTCATCGCGCGCCCGCGGCGGCGTGGCCCGCGATTCCAGCGCCGGGATGGGCCCGCGTCGCTCCCCCGGCCGTCGCCGGGGAGCGGGAGCGGGTTGGCGGAGCATCTCCCGAAGCTGGTCGTGCGACACCCGGGTGCGACCGGCCACCTCCATCAGGTATTGATCTCGCACGAGGTCGCTCGGATGTTCTCGAATCACCTCAATCGCCGCTTCGGCCGCTCGCGCCCGCCCCTCCACCGTGGCGAGGTCGGCGGCGGTGAGCACCCGTTCAACCCGAAACTTGAGGAAGGGCACGGCTTCTTCCACGGCTCGGGCCAAACGGGCTGGATCGCTGGAGGCCAGATCGGCCGGATCGACCCCGGGAGGTAAATCGGCCACCGTCACTTCGATCTCGTGATCTTTTTCCCACTGGTAGAACCGCTCGGCGGCCGCCTGACCGGCGGAGTCGGCATCGAAGGACAACACCAACTTACGGGCGTAGCGCCGCAGCAGTTTTACGTGTTCCTCGGTAAGAGCGGTGCCGCAAGTGGCTACGGCGGCGGGGAATCCAGCCCGAGCGAAGCCGATCACGTCGGTGTACCCCTCGCACACGATGGCGCGGTCATCGGTCACGATGCGCGCCTTGGACCAGTTCAGGGCATAGAGCAACTTCGATTTTTGGTACAGCGCCGTTTCGGGGGTGTTCTTGTACTTCGGTCCCTCTCCCCCGGGCATCACCCGTCCGCCGAAGCCCACGGCGTCGCCATTGGCGTCAAAGATTGGAAAGAGGATCCGGGCCCGGAAGGCATCGGTTTGCCGATCATGCCGATTGAGGTAGCCCAACCCTGAATCCCGAACGATGTCGTCGGGAAGTTTGAGGGCCTTCACCAATTCGCTCCAACCCTCCGGGGCCCACCCCACTCGAAAGGCCCGCACTTCCTCACCACTCAAGCCCCGTTCCCGAAGGTACTTGCGGGCCACGGCGGCATCGGGGGCGGAGAGTAAACGCTGGTGGTACCACTCGACTGCTTGTTCCACGGCCGCCACGAGTTGATGGCGGCGTTGGCGCGACTCCCCTTCACTCTGGTCGGAGTAGCGCAGGGTGATGCCGGCCCAACCGGCCAGAAGCTCCACCGCCCCCACGAAGTCCAGGTGCTCCACTTCTCGCACGAACGTGATCACATCGCCTCGCACCTGACAACCCCAGCAGCGGTACAGGCCGAGCTCCTGATTCACATTGAACGATGGCGTCTTCTCGCTGTGGAAGGGACAGAGGCCAACCCATCGCTGACCGGAGCGCCGCAACTGGGTGTACTTGGTGATGACCGCCACGATGTCGGTGGCCGCCCGGAGTGCTTGGATGTCGTCGTCAACGATGCCCATTGAGCCCGAACGGTAGCGGGGCGGCGTCCGGCGGCATCTGCCCAGGGTCGAATCGCCCCAGGAGTTGGGCCATTGTCACGATTTCATCGGGGCCCGCCAAACCCAGGCTGGCCGCCAAGCGCGACCGGACACGGCCGACGCCGATGCCCTCCGCGTCCAGATCGGCCAGCGTGACGGCTCCGTGGCGCTTGGCCAGGCGCTCGCCGTCGGATCCTCGCACCAGGGGGACATGGGCCCACTGGGGCCGGGGTCGGGCCAGAAGGTCGAGGAGCAACGCCTGGCTCGAGGTGGCCGCTAGGAGATCATCGCCGCGCACCACCTCGGCCACCTGCTGATCGTCGTCATCCACCACCACGGCGAGGTGATAGGCCGCCACCCCGTCATTGCGCCGCAGCACGATGTCATCCACGCGTTGAGTCACCGCGCCACGCCAACGGTCAATGATGGTTACCGCCTCTCCCTCGCTCCGCAGACGCCAGGCCGCAGGGGTGCCCGCGTGCACCCGGTGGGCCGCTTCGTCGGCGCTGAGGGACCGACAGGTGCCGGGGTAGGAACCGGGTATTCCGTGCGGCGCCACCGTGGCTTCCCGCACCTCGCGCCGACTACAGAAGCAGGGGTAGGTGAGATCGCGCCGGGCTAGGTCCTGCAGCACAGCCTGGTGCTCACCGGCGCGCTGCGATTGCCGCACCACCGGTCCATCCCAGTCCAGGCCAAGGGCAGCGAGGTCGGCGAGTTGGGTCACCTCATGCTCTCGCCGACTGGTGATCGGGTCGAGATCCTCGATGCGCACAATGAACCGACTGTGGTCGCTGCGGGCACACAGCCAGGCCACCATCGCCGTACGCAGGTTCCCGAGGTGCAGTGGTCCCGACGGACTCGGCGCGAAGCGGCCGGTGGGCACCGAGGGCTAGTCCTTGGCGGTGGGTTCGTCACCGACGAGGCCTTGGCCTTCGCCTAGTTGGTCGTCGAGCGCATCGCCGGGCCCGTCGGCGTCGGGGCGGTCGAACTTGACCGACGCAATCATGGACACCGTCAGCACCAACACAATCGTCCCCAACGACCACGCGGTGGGCACGTGATACCACGGTGACACCAGCATCTTCAGGCCCACCAGAGCCAGGATGACGGCCAACCCGGGCTGGAGGTAGCGGAACTTCTCCCGGGCCCCGGCGAGAACGAAGTACAGCGCCCGCAACCCAAGGATGGCAAAGGCGTTGGACGAAAAGATGATGAAGGCGTTTTCGCTCACGCCCAACACGGCGGGAATCGAGTCGAGGGCAAAGATCAAATCGCTCGTCTCAATCACGACGAGCACGGAGAAAAGTGGCGTGGCCAACCTCTTCCCGTTGGCCACGGTGAACAACGACTGACCGTGATATTCGGTGGTGGAGGGCACTCGGCGCTGAATGAACTTCAACATCGGATTGTTCTCGGGATGTACCTCTTCGTCCTTGTGTTGCATAAGGCGAACGGCCGTGAAAATAAGGAATCCTCCGAAAATGAAGAGGACCCACTCGAAGCGCTCGACCAACTCCACGCCCACCAAAATGAAGAAGAAGCGCATCACCAAGGCCCCGAATACGCCCCAGAACAGCACCCGAAACTGATAAGCGGCCGGCACCGCGAAGTACTGCAGAATCACTGCCCAAACGAACACGTTGTCTACCGAGAGGCTCTTCTCGATGAGGTAGGCCGAGATGTACTCCCCCGCCGCCTCCCCGCCCCAGGCTCCCCACACCACGAACGTGAAGGACACCCCAATGGAGATCCACACGGCCGATTCGATCGCGGCCTCCTTCACGCTGATCACGTGCTCTTTGCGGTGCAGCAGGAGCAGGTCAGCGAGAAGCAACACGGAGATCGTGGCCAGAAAGGCAACCCAGGTCCATAGCGGCACTGAGAAACTGCTGAAGTCGCTGGTGCTGGTACTGCTCTCGGCGACGAAACCTACGGCGGCGATCATGGGCGGGCTGCGGAATCCTGGCGGCTAGTGGAGTAGGACTGGTCCATAATCGCCTGCGCCACCACCAGACGCACAATCGGCACCCGGAACGGCGAACACGACACGTAGTCCACCCCTGTGGCTACGAAAAAGGCGATCGACTCAGGATCGCCACCGTGCTCACCGCATACCCCCACCTGCAGAGACGGATGGGCCGCTCGCCCCCGTTCGGTGGCCATCGCCACCAACTCGCCCACCCCGTCGACATCGATTGTCTTGAAGGGGTTGCCCGGGAGCAGACCCTGGGCCAGATAGGCCGGCATCAGGCGAGCCTCCACGTCGTCACGACTGAAGCCGAAGGTCATCTGGGTCAGGTCATTGGTGCCGAGTGAGAAGAAATCGCATTGCTCGGCCAGGTCACCGGCGCGCATCGCGGCCCGGGGGGTTTCGATCATCGTGCCCACACTGATCTCGGGGGCTGCCCCCTGGGGGCCAACCGACGCCGCGATGGCTTCCCGCACCCAACCCCGGGCCAGGACCAACTCTTCTACCGTGGTGGTCAGTGGAATCATGATCTCCACCACCGGGGAGAACCCACCGGCCTGTCGCTCCAGGGCCGCCTCCACCAGCGCCCGCACCTGCATGGCGTACAGCCCAGGGTGGAGTACCCCGAGGCGCACCCCCCGTGTGCCCAGCATGGGGTTCTGCTCGTGCCATACCTCCACCGCCTCGAGCAGATCCGCCTCCTCGGGGGTGAGTCCTTCGGTGGCTTGCTTTACGAGCAGATCAGTCCTCGGGGGGAGAAACTCGTGCAGCGGCGGGTCCAGGAGTCGTACCGTGATCGGAAGCCCATCCATGGCAGAGAGGATCTCCAGAAAATCGGCCTTCTGGGCCACTCGCAGGCGTTCAAGAGCCTCGAACTGCCCTTCGGGGGACGCGGCCAGAATGATCGCTCTCAGGATCGGCAGACGATCCTCGGCCAGGAACATGTGTTCCGTCCGGCAGAGCCCGATGCCCTCGGCACCAAAGGTTCGGGCGAGTGCCGCATCGGTCGCCGTATCAGCGTTGGCTCGCACACTCAGCCGACCCCGGCGAAGATCATCGGCCCACCCCAATAATGTGGCGAAGGCTTCAGGGGGCTCGGTGATCTCGACGGTCATCGCCCCGAGCACAATCTCCCCGCTGGCCCCATCCAGCGAGATGACCTCACCCTCCAGTACGGTGACCGCTCCGACGGTGAGACTGTTCTCCGTGATGGTGAGGGAACTCGCCCCGACCACCGCCGGGATGCCCCACCCCCGAGCGACGACCGCCGCATGACTCACCATCCCACCACGCGCGGTGAGCACCCCCTCAGCCACCTGCATCCCGTGAACGTCCTCCGGTGAGGTCTCTTTGCGCACCAGAATCACCGGCTCACCCCGATCGGCGGCGTCAACCGCAGCATCAGCACTGAAGTAGGCACGCCCGGAGGCGGCGCCCGGCGAGGCCCCGAGACCGGTGGCGATCACCGGCTGATCACACACGGCGAAGTGTGCATGCAACACCCCGTCGAGGTGGTCAGGGGTGATGCGCTTGACCGCCTCGGCCCGCGTGATTGTCCATCCTTTCCCCGCCTGGGTAGTCATCTCCACGGCCATGCGGAGCGCCGCCGCTCCGGTACGTTTCCCCACCCGAGTTTGGAGGATCCAAAGTTTCCCCTGCTCGATGGTGAACTCCACATCGCACATGTCGCGGTAGTGCCCTTCGAGGCGGGCAAACACCTGGCGCAGTTCGGCATAGGCGTCGGGAAAGGCGCGCGCCAACGCCTCGAGATCATCGGTGGTGCGAACCCCGGCCACCACATCTTCTCCCTGCGCGTTCAGAAGAAAATCGCCGTAGGGTTCATCGGCTCCGGTAGCGGCGTTACGGGTGAAACCCACCCCGGTACCGGACCGGTCACTTCGATTGCCAAACACCATCGCCTGCACGTTTACCGCCGTACCGAGATGATGGGGAATGTGCTCGCGATCGCGGTAGGTCACCGCGCGCGCGCCACCCCAGGAACGAAACACCGCTTCGATCGATTCCCGCAGTTGTCGCTCCGGCTCTTGGGGGAAGGGCCGACCCGTTTTCTCCCCTATCCACGCATGATAACGGGCGCACTGGCCCTTGAGCGCCTCCACCCCCGCGCCGGGGGCGTCATCAGCCAAGAGCCCCACCTCGCTCTCTTCCTCCTCAAGACGCAGCACGATGCGCGCATACATGGAGAGGAACCGGCGATAGGTGTCATAGGCAAAACCGGCATCGCCGGTGCGAGCCGCGAGACCCTCAACGGAGGCATCGTTGAGACCAAGATTCAGGACCGTGTCCATCATCCCAGGCATGGAAAACGTTCCGCCTGATCGAACACTGACGAGTAGCGGATCGTGCGGGTCGCCCAGACGCTGACCCACCCGCTCCTCGATCTGCGCCACCGCCGCGGTTACCTCGGCATCAAGGCCGTCGGGCCATCCGTTCTCGAGGTAGTCGACGCAGGTAGTAGTGGTAATCGTGAACCCCGGTGGCACGGGAAGTTCCAGGACTGATGTCATTTCCGCCAGGTTGGCGCCCTTGCCTCCGAGCAGGTCCTTCATGTGCATCGGTGCCGTAGAATGTGGATGCGCAAACGGGTAAAGACGCGGCATGTCCTTAGTGTATTTGGCTACGAGAAATTGCCTCAGAACCGGATCGGCGTAGCCTTACGCGCAACGATCGCCTCACCCACGGGAGGGCTTGGGGCGATCGCTGCTGGCGAGGGCTGGGCGGGCGGGAACAGCCCTCGTTCACCCCAGACTACGGAGGGAAATGGGGCATCGCAAGGATCCTCTGGCTCAGGTCAGCAACCCATGGACCTGTGCCACGAGATTCGCGATTGGCACCCGTGTCTGCAACATCGTGTCACGATCACGCACAGTGACGGAACGGTCCTCGAGGCTTTCGAAATCCACGGTGATGCAGAAGGGGGTACCCACCTCGTCCTGGCGGCGATAGCGGCGGCCGATGGCCTGGGTCTCGTCGTAGTCACACATGAAATGAGGAGCCAGCAACTGGAACACCTCTTTGGCTACCGGGGTGAGGGTGTCTTTCTTCGATAGCGGGAGCACCGCCACCTGGTATGGGGCGATGCGGTGATGGAGGCGCAACACCGTGCGAGGCTCACCGTTGACCTCCTCCTCGGCGTAGGCGGCCATGAGAAAAGCCATCATGGTGCGGGTGGCCCCCGCGGCCGGCTCGATGACGTGCGGCACGTAATGCTCGTTGGTGGTCTGATCGAAAAACTCCAGCCGAGCCCCGGAGGCCTCAGCATGGGCTTTGAGGTCGAAGTCGCCTCGATGGGCGATGCCCTCGAGTTCGTCGAAACCCCATGGGAAAAGGAACTCCACATCGGAGGTGGCCGAGCTGTAATGGGAGAGCTCAGCGGCGTCATGGGGGCGCAGGCGCAACTGCTCGGCGGGAATGCCGTGCTCGAGGTACCAGTCGTAGCGCTGCTGGCACCAATACTCGTACCAGTGCTGGCTCTCGGCGGGCGGTACGAAGAACTCCATTTCCATCTGCTCGAACTCCCGCGTGCGGAATACGAAGTTTCCTGGGGTGATCTCATTTCGGAATGATTTACCCACCTGGGCAATGCCAAAGGGCGGCTTCTTGCGCGATGTTTCGAGCACGTTCTTGAAATTGAGGAACATCCCCTGCGCCGTCTCCGGTCGTAGGAATACCTCATGACCCGCACCCTCCACCGGGCCGGCGTGGGTCTTGAACATCAGGTTGAACTGCCGGGCTTCGGTGAAGGAGTCCTTCGTGCCGCAACTGGGGCAGTTGGAGGGATCCTCGAGTTTGTCGAGCCGAAACCGTTCCTGGCAGTTCTTACAATCCACCAGGGGATCGGTGAAGTTGGCCAGATGGCCCGACGCTTCCCATACCGCGGGGGGACTGAGGATGGCGGCATCAAGTCCCACGATGTCGTCGCGCAGTTGTACCATCGACCGCCACCAGGCGTTTTTTACGTTGCGCAACATCAGCACCCCGAGGGGGCCGTAGTCGTAGGTGCTGCGGAACCCGCCGTAGATCTCGGCGCTGGGGAATACGAACCCGCGCCGCTTGCACAGGTTTACAATCTTGTCGAAGAGTTCAGGATCAGGCGCCGCGGACATGACTGAGGACACTACCGGCCCCGTCCCCCATATCGATGAACGACGCCCCATCTCCACTCAGTGTTAGAACCAACCTGTGACCATCTCAACCACCATGTCTGACCCCACCGCGGTGATGGGCCGACGAGTAGCGGCGGCCCTCATCGACGTAACCCTCGCGGTGGGACTGCTGTTGTTGGTGTGGTTCAGCCAGACCGTGTCCGAACCCCTGCCCGCCGGGGCCGACTACGGCGTTACCTGCGCAGCCATCCAAGAAGAACGCGCCGACACAACCCAGTGCATCGAACTGGAGTCACAGGTGTATTACATCAACGACCCCTGGCGATCCGCCGCTATCTCGTACGGGTTTCTCGCCGCTACGTTCCTAATCTTTGGAGTGATCCAGGGCCTCACGGGCCGCACCCTGGGCAAGGTCATCATGGGCCTGCGCACGGTGAGGCCCGACGGCCTCGTGCCGGGTATCGGTCGTGGCACCCTCCGGGGGTTGTTCTGGCTGGTGGACGGGCCGTTCATTCTCTTCCTACCGATCGGCATCGTGGGCTTCATCTGCGCCCTCACCACCCCGGGTCACCGGCGGGTGGGCGACATGGCCAGCCGCACCTTCGTGGTAGCCAAGGCGGCCGCCGGAGCCCCGATTGTGGTGCCTGGCCTGACGGTTCCCTCGCCGGCGGGTGTCTTCGTGCACGAACCGGTGCCGCAGTGGGACGAAGCCCGGGGGGCGTACATCCAGTGGGACCCGGACCAACAGGTGTGGCTGGAATGGGAGGAACCGACCCGTCAATGGGTCGTCATTGCCGGTCAGTCACAGCCCTAGCCGCGGTCCAAGATGGCCACCGACCGTAAGCGACGCTCCAGGTGATGCTCCATCGAACGGGTGGCGAGGTGTTCAACCTCAACGGTGGCAGAGGAAGCAGGGGTGTTGAGGGCCTGCCCCAGCCGCCCTCCGAGGATGTCGGCGAGCAGCGCAAGCGCCTCGGGTGATACGGCGATACCGCTGCGATGCTCATCGCAGCGGGTTCCACCGCTTTCGAGGTCGAAGGCCACCAGGGTGTCGGTGCGCTCGCACTCCACACAGCGATCAACGACCGCTCGAAATCCTTCGAGGGCCAGCACCTTCAAGAAGAACGACGGCAGGACCAACGGGCCACACTGGTCCGCCAGCGCCCGCAGGGCCCCTAGCAGCATCGAATACAGGCTGGGATTGGGTTCGCCCTCCAAGCCGAGTTGATCCGCCGCCTCGAGCATCGAGACCGCCCGAGTCAGGCGATCGAGGTCCTCCCGAATCGCCCGAAAGTGATCGATCGTCTCAGCCTGATCCACGATCTGGAGATCGCCGCGGCCCTCGTAGAACTGCAACTGCAGGTGGGTGGGCGGCTCGAGGCGGGCTCCGAAGCGACTCTTGGTCTTGCGTACCCCCTTGGCCACCGCCCGCACCTTGCCGTGGCGGCGAGTGAGGATACTCACGATGCGGTCGGCCTCGCCGAGTTTGTGAGTACGCAGCACGATTCCTTCGTCCCGGTATAAGCCCACCCGTTCACCGTAGCGACTGGCGTTCCCCTACTGGTCGACTCCCCCATAGCGACGGTCGCGACGCTGGAACTCTCGTACCGCCTCGAAGAGGTTCTCGCGGCGGAAATCGGGCCACAGCGTCTCGGTGAAGATCAGTTCGCTGTAGGCCATTTCCCAGAGCAGAAAGTTGGAAATTCGGTACTCCCCGGAGGTGCGCACCACGAGATCAGGATCAGGCATGTCCGGCGCGTAAAGGCGCGTGCGAATGGCCTTCTCCGTGATCTTCTCAGCCGGGGTGCCCTCAGTCACCAGTGCTCGCACAGCGTCCACGATCTCGGCCCGGCCGCCGTAGTTGAAAGCGAAGGTGAGGGTCATGCGTCGGTTGTGGGCCGTCATGGCCTCGGTGTCATCAATGTGACCCTGCACCCGTTTGGGCACCCGCCACCCTTTGCGTCCGATGAAACGCACTCGCACCCCTGCTTCGTTCAACTCGTCTCGCCGCTCGAGCAGTAGCCGCTCGTTGAACTGCATGAGGTAACGCACCTCGTCGGCCGGGCGGCGCCAGTTTTCCGTGGAGAAGGCATAGACGGTGAGCCAACCGATACCGAGATCAAGGGCTCCCTCTACCGTGTCGAACAGCGCTTCCTCTCCGGCGGCGTGGCCGTCGGTGCGCTTCAGGCCCTGCCGGGTAGCCCAGCGGCCGTTACCGTCCATCACGCAGGCCACATGGGTCGGGATACGGGTGAGATCGAGATCGGGGGGCGGCACCCCGCTGAATCTAGTGGCGTGCCCTGCAGTTCTCCGGGTTCACACTCGCCCCATCGGCGCGCTTGTCCCCTCAGGGCCCGCGCCGCCGGGAGATTCAGCCGAGGCGAAGGGTTTCGAGCGGTTCCAGTCGGGCCGCTTTCAACGCCGGCACGATCCCGGCCAGCATCGACACGATGATGGCCCCCAGCAGGCCGGCCCAGGGCAGCCACGGTTGGAGCACAAACACCCAGTCGGCAAGATTTGTCCCCACCCACATCGCCGCCAACCCGACCACCACGCCGAGCAGTCCGCCGAGAATTCCCACGCCGAGGGCCTCGAGGAGAAATTGCAGCCCCACCGTTGATCGACTGTGACCAAGAGCTCGGCGAATGCCGATCTCCGAGGACCGCTGGATCACCGAGATCGACATGACGTTGGCGATCCCCACGGCTCCGACCACCAGGGCCAGCAACCCCATGCCCGCCACAATAAACTGCAAGGTGGTGTCGGTCTCCGACTGCGCCTCGAGGAGATCGGTGGGAATCTTGGCTGCCACTTCGGTGGATCCACCCAGGGTGATGGCGATGGGCAGGATCGAGGAAGTGTCCCGCTCGGTGCCCGGATCCGCTCGCACATAGAGCTTGTTGGGCTCTTGGTCCTCGTCGTTGAAGTCTGCCTCGGCGGAGCCAAACGTGATGAACACGGCATTGTTCAGGGACGGGTCGAGCTCTACCTGCTCGAGGATGCCCACCACGGTGTAGGCCTTGCCGCCCACATCGATCGAGCGCGATTCCCCCGCCAGCACATCGATCTCGTCGGCTAGGCCCTCGCCGATGACCGCGCTCCGAACGAGTTCCTGCTGATCGAAGTCATTGAGCCAGCGGCCGCTCAGCATCGTCACATCGAGCACCGAGGGCAGTTGGGCGTCCGCCGCCAGCACCGGAATCGGGACCGTCTCGTACACGCCGATGGCCTCGGCGTAGGGGGTAACCACCACACCGCTGAGTTCCGACACCGCCGCCACACGATCCACCGTGGGCACGCTCAGGGCCCGGGGCACGGCATCGGTGGGCATCTTGGGGGTGTCGGTACCAAACGAGGAGGAGGCCTCCGCCACGATGAGGTCGGTGCCGAGTTCACGCAGTTTCAACTTCAGGTCGCCCTTGGCGGAGTCGGTCAACCCCACCGCCGCGATGATCGCCGCCACCCCCAGGGTGGGACCGAGCATGATCAGCAAGGTTCGGGATTTCCGCGCCGCGAGGCCGGCAAAGGCCACGCCGAGCAGTTCCCGGTAACGACTCACGCGGGCAGCCTGATGTCGTCGGCCACAATCCGGCCATCCAGCATCGACACCCGGCGCTCTGCGTGATCCGCCACGGCGAGGTCGTGGGTAACCATCACGATCGCTCGCTCCGGCGATCTCAGCGACTCGAAGATCTCCATCACCTTGGCGGCGTTGGTGGTATCGAGGGCGCCGGTGGGCTCGTCGGCCAGGACGAGCAACGGGTCGGTGACGATGGCCCGAGCGATGGCTACCCGCTGCTGTTCACCACCCGACATTTGCACCGGCCGGTGATCCGTGCGAGCTCCGAGGCCCACCCGTTCCAGCGCCGCCCGGGCCCGGTCGGTCCGCTCCTTGCGGGACAGGTTGCGATACAGCAACGCCGTCTCGACGTTGCCTTGCGCGCTCAGGTGCGGGATGAGGTGAAACTGCTGGAATACAAACCCGATACTTTCGCCCCGCATTTTCGAGCGTCCGGCATCGTCGAGACCCCCCACGTCCACCCCATCGATGCGAATCACGCCGTCCGACGGAAGATCGAGCACCCCGAGCAGGCCGAGCATGGTGGATTTACCCGAGCCTGATGGTCCGATGATCGCCATAAAGTCCCCAGCCCGAATGGCCAGGGATACCTCACGAAGGGCATAGACCACTACTTCTTCCCCGTAGGCGCGTGACACCCGGTCCAGCTCCAACAGTGGCTGACCTTGGACCGGGCTCACCCTGACGTGGGTCCCTCGTCGATGCTCACCACAACGATTTCGTCGCCTTTGAGGCCAGAGGTGATCTCGATGTACTCGTCGTCAACGAGACCTACCTCCACGGTGACGCGGTCGATCTTGCCGTCGTCGTTGATGACCCGCACTTCCCGCTTCCCGCCCTTTTGGAGCACCGCGGCCACGGGAACGGCCAGCGCGTCCACCTTTTCAGCCAGGATGACATCGATGGTCACACTGGCCCCGTCCACACCTTCGAGGGGGGCGGCAATCTCCACCACCCCGCCGTAGGTTTCCTCCCCGGCCTCGTTGGTAGTGGCGGAGGTGTCGAGTTCACTGATGATGCCCTCGGAAGTCTGGCCTCCCGCGGCGATATCCACGGTGACGGCCTGCCCCACCTTGAGCTCCGAGCGATCGGCGGCGCTCACCGAGAGATTTACGGTGAAGACCGGCTCAGTGAGGGTAAGAACCGGGCTCCCCTGTAACACGAATTCGCCGTCGTCCACCGCCACGGTGCCCACCTGGGCGGGCCAGTCGGCCACCAACATGTCGCTAGGTACGAAAATGACGTCGTCATCGATGGTGCGGATCGGCACCGAAACTTCGGTGGCGCCCGCCGGCATCTCCACCGTGCCACTCAGGGTTTCGAAGTCGTCCCCCTGGGTGGCGCTCCCGCTGAGTTGGTAATTGACCGACGTAGTCTTCACGAACGCCTGGTCGGCCACGATGGTGAACACCGCTTGCCCACCCTCGGCGATAGTCCCCCCTCCCAACAAAGTGAGCGTGGGCAGGTCCTCGCTTTCGATCACAACGGTCGCCGTCGATGGTGCGGACGCCACGAAATCTGGGCCGGTTCCGATCCTCACGGCGAGCCACTCATTGATCTCCACGCTGTCGTCTTGGCGCGTGGAGATGGTGACGTCGGTGGAGGTTGCCCCTGCGGTCATTGTGACCGTGTCATCCTGCTCGCTGTAGTCCACCCCGGCCGTAGCCGAGCCGAACACACCGATGGGAATATCGTAGTCCTCGTTGCGCTCCACATCAGCCTCGATGGTGAAAGTGGCCTGAGCACCCTCATTCACGATGTCGCTTGCGCTGTCGATGGTGAGCCTGGGGAGTCGCGTGGATCCATTGGCCCGGATTACACCCGTGACTGAGTTGATGGGCCCCCGGGTGTAAAATCCGCTGTCGTTGAACTGCTGCGTGAGGCTCACGGTGACTTCCTCAGACGATTCCACCACGTCGTCGCCAAATGTCTGGACCACAATGTTGTAGGTGGCTTGGCCTTCGGGGAACACGAAGGTAGTAGCCACCTCGGCGTAGTCGGCGTCGTCGCGCTCAAGGCCTCCGACAGCATCTCCGGCGATGGTCAAGTCGATCGTGAGATCAGTGGTAGGGACAGGGACGGCGGTGAAGGTGAAGGTGAGCTTGCCGCCCTCGTTGACCTCTGCGGGGGTTACCGCCACGTCGATGACCGGCTTCACGGGCTGCGCCACCAACGACGCCATCCGGGCCGAACCGGCTGATTGGCCCGTCACCCGAGCCGCTCCGGCGGGCACGTTGGGGCCGACCACAACGGCGATTGAGTTCTGCGGACCCACCTGATAGCCGGCGCTATTGGGGCTCAAGGAGATACCCACAGCCTCACCGGGTTCGGGGGTGAACCCGCCGTACCCCTGGTCGAATTGCCACTGGGACAAGCCGCGGCGAGTGGACTCCGTGAAGAGGCGGTCGATGGAGCCCACGGGGTAACCCTGATTGGAGAGAATGCGTTCGAGTTGCTCCACGTCGGGCCCATCGCTGCCCACGTCCAGCGCCCGGAAGAAGGCGAAATCGCCGTCTACCGCCACCGCCGAGCGACCGTCGAGGTCAAACAACGTGTCGCCTACGTTCACGGTATCTCCGTCGGCTACGAGAACGGAACTGACTTTACCGTCCACCGCTGAGTTGATCGTCTGCAGTTCGTCGCGCCGCAGTTCACCCGAGATGGTGAGAAGGTCCTGAAGGGTGAGGCGTTCCACGGGACGGGGAACGACGACCTGGCCGGCGGCCTGGTCAGCACCATCCGAGCCGGAGCTGCCCAGCATGAAGGCGGCCACCATGGCCACCACAACTACGGCGCCGATCCCTGCCTTCTGGAGCTTCTTCCGACGCGCTGTTGCATCGCCCAGCGGCTCTGAATCCACGTCATCCACCGGCTCTGCGACCAGGCCATCCACCGGCTCTGAAGCCACGTCATCCATCGGTTCTGATCTCACTTCCACATTGACGAAGGTCTCGCTCGTTCAGCTTGCCATCGGAATTTTCGAACACCGTCGGGGTAAGTAGCCCTTTCGGATTCGGGCCGGCCTCGACGGTCCAGCCCCGTTCCTCCAGACACTCCTGGAACGCCAAGAACTGCTTATTGCGATCCTTTATTTCGTCAGGGTTGAGGCCATCGTTGAACTCTTGGAAAGCGGTGAGCGCACCGACGATGTCGCTGCGCGCCGCGCAGCGGCCAATGACCTCCATGTAGGCGGTGTCGGCCAAGAGATCGGGGTCCGAACGAGGGTCGCCTCGAAACGGCTGGCCGCCGTCGGTCATGCATCCACTGAACTCGCCAAAGGCGGAGAACAGACGCTCCGTCGGGTCCACGTCCTCGAGGGGAATGGTGTCGCCGGTGGCCCCGCCGGCCGCATTGGCGTCATTGGCGTCCTTCGTGTTGCTGCGAAGGTCTTTGATCTCGGCCGGGGTGAGCACCTGGAGATCATCGGGGTCGCGGATCACTACGGCGGCGGCCGTGTCGTTGCCACCAGAACACCCGCTGGCCGCCAGTCCGGCCGTGACCGCCAGGGCCACGATCAGCGAACAATAGAGCTTTGCTCTGCGCACGTGCATCTCTCAGCCTTCGGGAAAGGCCACGGGGGGTCCCTGGCTGAAGATGAGTCCAGCAGCATCACTAGGAGTAAGCAAGTCACCATGGACGCACCGGATTGGACCGCCATCACCAGCCGCAACGCCCGATCGGTGCAAACCACCATCGGCTGGATCTTTTGGGATCCAGGGGCGCTGGCGCGCTTGGAAGCCCTGGGGGTGCCGGGACCGTTGGGCTACATCGCCGCCCGGGCCGCTCCCCTCGCCCCCGCCGGAGCTGATGCGGTCATCGCGTCCTTCGGTTCCATTTCCCCCGCCGCTATCCGCTGGGCCCTGGAGGCGGTGGCAACCTCCACGACCATCGATGCCGTCTGGCGGGCTCGCGACGATGCCGTCCTCGAAGGTCTCGGGGCGTATGCCCCCGACCTGGGAGCGCCCCTCGCGCGCCTCGGCCCGCTCCTGTGGCCGGTGGTGGAAGCGCTACCCACCGTCGGGCGTGTGCTGGCGGCGGCCCACCTCCGAATGCCCCGGCCCACCGATCCGGTGCTGTCGGGATGGCACGGCCTGAACTGCCTGCGGGAGTGGCGCGGTGATACCCACTGGGCGCTCGTGGCCGCGGCCGGGCTCACCGGGGTGGAGGTATCGCTGCTCCATAACGCCTGGCTTGGCTACGAACCCGACTGGCTACCCACCAGCCGGGGCAGCACCGCTGCCGACATCGCGTCGGCCTGGGCGACCCTGGAGGCCAAGGGACTCGCCGTCGATGGTGCCGTCACCTCGGATGGCCTCGCCCTGCGGCAACAACTCGAGGACGACACCGACCACCTCACCACAGTGCCGTGGCAGCTACTCGGGGAGGAGGAATCTGAGCGCTTCGCGAGCGACTTCGAAGGCCCCTGCACGCGGCTGCTGGCGAGGGTGGATCTCACGGCCGGTCCGAACTACCAACCCGCCTCCCGAATCCGCCCCTAGGTGATCTCCAACCCGGCCATGGCCACGGTGACCATCATCGCTAGCGGCCCGACGCGGCCCAACACTCCGGCCCCTCATGGGGCACTCACCGCCTTGTAGTCTCAGACACAATGCCCCTTGTCGTTTCACCCAGTGACGGAAACGTACGCCGGCTCGCCACGCTGGCCGCGGGCCTGCCGTTGATTTCGGTGGGGGTGGCCTGCACCATCCGGGCCGACATCGGCGTAGCCCCCTACGACGTGCTCCTCACCGGCACGGCGGCTTTCACCGGCATTGGCATCGGCCTGGCCGCCATGCTTCTTCCCCTGCTGTTCATCCTCACCGGGGTAGCCCTCGGTGCCCGCACCCGCCCGGGCACCTACATCAGCGCGTTGACCATCGGCCCGGTATTGGGTCTTGTGCTCCCCGCGCTCCCCGTCCCTCCGTCAATCTCGGCCCAACTGGCCTACTTCGTGGCCGGCTTTTTCAGCGTGGTCGCCGGGATCACCTTGGTGGTGGCGGCCGATATCGGGCCGGGGCCGCTGGAAATCGTCATGCTGGCCCTAGATGCCAAGGGCTACCCGTTGGCCCGCTCCCGCGCGGGAATCGAAGTGGTGTGTGTGGTGCTCGGCTGGGCGATGGGCGGCCAGGTGGGGGTGGGCACCATCGTGTTCGCCCTCCTCACGGGAGTGGCCCTGCGTCACACCCTGACCCTGGTGGGCTTCCGCGCCGCAGTTGCCGAGAAGGCCAGCAACTTGGCCAGCACCGGCGCGTGAGTGGCCCAGACACACCTCGCCAAGGGCGCGTTGTTGGCCCAGGCCTGCTTGTCGCCGTCCTGTTCGCGCTCGGCGCTTGCGGTGGCGATGATGCCCCGCTGGTGCAGGGAGTGGTGGTCAGCATCACCGCAGTGGACAACACGTTTCGCCCGGTCGACGAGCAGGTAGCCAACGGAACGGTCATCGAATGGAAAAACCGGGGCCGTACCACGCACAACATCCGGCCCGTGGACGGCGGAGGTTGGGGCGTTGAGGAGAGCCAGTTCGGTCCTGGCGCCACCTACCAACACCGTTTCACCACGCCCGGCACGTATGGCTACTACTGCTCGTTGCACGGCACACCCACTAATGGCATGGTGGGCACCATTGTGGTCACTCGCTGAACACGTCGATTGAGGAGCATCCCCTTGCACCACGCCACCCGCCTCGCCACCGTGTCATTCACGGCCCTGGCTCTGTTCGCAACGGCCTGCGGGGGCGGTGACACGAGCCCTTCCAACGAGGCCACCGGCAGCAGCGGCGCAACGATTCAGGTGCCCGAGGATCAGCCCACCATCCAGGCGGCGGTGGATGCCGCCGAGTCGGGAGACCTCATCCTGATCGCTCCCGGCACGTACGCCGAATCGGTGGATGTGGAAACCGAAAACCTCACCATTCGTGGCCTCGACCGCAACGAGGTCATCCTCGACGGCGGATTCAAACTGGAGAACGGTATTCGTGTGTTCGCCGATGGCGTCGCCATCGAGAACATGACCGTCCAGAACTACACCACCAACGGATTCTTCTGGACCGGCGTAACTGGGTACCGCGGCTCGTACCTCACGTCGTACCGCAACGGCGACTACGGCGTGTACGGCTTCGATGCCACCGAGGGCCAACTTGAACACATCTGGGCTTCCGGTAGCGCCGACGCGGGGGTCTACATCGGCCAGTGCTACCCGTGCGACACCGTGCTCGACGACATCGTGTCGGAGTACAACGGCTTGGGCTATTCGGGCACAAACTCAGGGGGGGACCTGCTCATCATCAACTCCACCTTCCGTCATAACCGAGCCGGCATCGTCCCCAACAGCGGTTCGTACGAACTGTGTTACCCCGGTCGGGACAACACGATCGTGGGCAACACCGTCTATTCGAACCAGCAGGCCGACACCCCTGCCATCGACGTAGCCCTTTTGGCTATGGGCAACGGCATTCTCGTGGCCGGAAGCAACCGAAATCTGGTAGCCCGCAACCTCGTCTACGACCACGACCGGGGGGGAATCGCCCTGGTTCCCTTCCCCGAGGAAGGGGCCAACGACGTGGCCCCAGCCGAGTCCACCTGGGACACGCCCTGTGCCGAGGTGCGGGACCTGCCGCCCACCGTGACCGACCCGGCCCTGCTAGCGGCGGTGCTCTGGGATCCCCAGCAGAACCGAATCGTGGACAACGTCGTGAGCGATTCCCGCATCGCTGATCTGGGCTTGGGCAGTCTGCAACCGGACTTGGCGGCCCTGGGCAACTGCTTCTCCGGCAACACCATTACCTCAAGCGCACCGATGAATCTTCAGAAACTGGCGCCCTGCGAAGGGGAACCCAGCGCCACTGATTGGTCGGCCGGAGGCTTGGACCTCATCGCCCTCATCACCGCCGTGCACCCCCCATCGATCGACTACGAGATCGCCCCCACTCCGAAACCCCCGATCCAGCCCAACATGCCCGATGCCGCCACCGCCCCCGCCCAACCCGCCACCAATGTTCCCTATGCGGTGGATCTCGACGCCATCAAGGTGCCGGAGCGACCGAGTTCAGAGTGAGTCATTCGTCGGTGCAGCGTGCCCTTCCTGCGCTGGGGATTCTTGGTCTCACCTGCGCACTGGCCGGCGCGATCACCGGGGGCATGCTGCTGCTGGTTCCGGATGCCCCTGCCGTTCCCACCGCGACGACTGTGGTGAGCGGCGGCGCCTCCACGGGCCGGATCGCCGGTGCGGGGCCGCAAGGGCGGGTACCGCAATTCAAGGTGGAGTGTGGATGGAGCCACGCCGCTGCCCACGATCCGATCGTGTTCCCCTCCGACCCTGGTGCCTCTCACCAACACGACTTCTTTGGCAACGTTGCCACCGATGCCAACTCCACTGCCGAGAGCCTGCGCGGCGGTGCGACCACCTGCGAGAACAAACTGGACACGGCGGCCTACTGGAGCCCGGCGCTCCGCCGGGGTGACACCCTCATCGAACCCAGCGGGAGTGTGGCCTACTACCGGCCCGGCCTGAACGTGCGCCCTGAATCGCTGGTGGCCTACCCCCCGGGGTTGATGATGGTGGCGGGAAATCCGAACGCCACCTCCCCTCAGGCCCTGGAAGTGGCGGCGTGGCATTGCGGGGCATCACCGATATTCCATGCCGCCCCCCCGACCTGTCCTGCGGCTGCGCCCCTCGCCGCCCGCATCGCCTTCCCCGATTGTTGGGACGGCGAGCACACCGATAGCGATGACCACCGCTCCCATGTGGCCTACAGCACCCAGGGCCGCTGCCCGCCGGGCCGGTGGGTGCCCACCCCACAACTGATTTTTGAGGTGCAGTACCCGGTGACGGGCGATCCGTCCGGGCTCAGCCTTACCTCGGGCGATGTGATGGCGATCCACGCCGATTTCCTCAATGCCTGGGACCAGAAGGCCCTAGAGCGTGAGGTGCGGGCGTGTCTCAACCGCAACCACATCTGCGGCGTCGTCTCCAACCGCGCCACTGGGTAAGGCGAGTGGGTGGCGGCCGGTAACGTCGCAGGATGCCCGCTGCCGTCGTCGACACCCTCGCTCGGGTCGTGGCGCACTTGCCGGGCGGCGGCGAGGCACGGGAGGGGCAGCAGGCCATGGCCGCCGCCATCGCGCACGGCATCGCCGCCCGTCAGCATGTTGCGGTGCAGGCGGGCACCGGCACGGGCAAGACACTGGCGTACCTCATACCGGCGATCCTTTCGGGTCGACGCACCGTGGTGGCCACCGCCACCAAGACGTTGCAGGATCAACTGGCTGGCCACGACCTTCCGTTTCTTGACCAGCACCTGACCACGTCGTTTTCCTGGGCCGTTCTCAAGGGCCGCTCGAACTACATCTGTCGTCAGCGCCTCGCCGAGTTGGCTGCCGCCCGTCAGGACGGGGCCGAACAGTTGGCCCTCGATGGTGTGGCTGCTCGCGTGCCCGACGTGGATCTCCTGGGTCTGGCCCGCTGGGCCGACACCAGCGCCAGCGGCGATCGCGGCGAACTCCCGGTGGAACCGTCCGACGCGGCCTGGGCGGCGGTGAGCGTCAGTGCTCGCGAGTGCCCCGGGGCCGCCAAATGCCCCAATGGCGGCGCGTGTTTCGCCGAGGCCGCCCGAAACCGGGCCCTGGAGGCCGATGTGGTGGTGGTCAATCTCCATCTCTATGGGTTGGACCTCGCCTCCGACGGCGTCATCCTCCCCGAACATGAGTTGGTGATCATCGACGAGGCCCACCAGCTCGAAGACATCGTGTCGACCACCTGCGGAGTGGAACTCACCGCCCACCGGTTTTCCGATTTGGCCCGCCGCACCCGAGGCCTGATCGCCGACGATCAGATCGCCGCCGCCCTCGATGATGCCGGGAGACTGCTCAGTAGCGCCTTGCGCACCCAGCCCAGTCGCCGGTTTTCAAGCGGACTACCCGACGACATCGCCGGGGTGATCACCGTGGCCGGAGGCCGCGTGCAGTTGGTGCTCAACGCGGCCAAGGCCGTGCCCGGTGATGCCCCCGAGGAAAGCCGGGCCCGCGCCTTACGCGTGGTGCAGGGGGCCACTGCCCTCCTCGAGGATCTCCGCCTCATCGAGGCCGTCAACGACAGCCAGGTGGTGTGGGTGGACGGCGGGGAGGCCAACCCCACTCTCCGGGTGGCACCACTCGATGTGGCTCCGCTGTTGCGGACGGCGCTGTGGGATAAACGAACCGCTGTGCTCACCAGCGCCACCCTCCCCGCCCGGCTGCCGGAGCGCCTCGGGGTAGAGCCGGTTCAGATTCACGAGTTGGATGTAGGGAGCCCCTTCGATTACGAGACCAGCGCGCTGCTGTATTGCGCCGCCCATCTTCCCGACCCGCGCCAGCCCGCCTATCTCGCCGCCATGGTGGCCGAGCTCGGCGATCTCATCGAAGCGGCCGGCGGGCGCACCCTCGCCCTGTTCACCAGTTTTCGGGTGCTGGAGGAAGCCGTCGCCGCCCTGCGGACCCGCCTGAGCGTGCCGATTCTGTCGCAACGCGATCTGCCCAAGGCCCGACTACTCGAAATCTTTGCGGCGTCGGAGGAAACCTGCCTCTTCGCCACGATGGGCTTCTGGCAGGGGGTAGACGTGCCCGGGGCGTCGCTCAGCCTGGTGGCGATCGACAAGATCCCCTTCCCCCGGCCCGATGAGCCGCTCCTGCAGGCGCGGCGGGAACGGGCCGGCTCCGCTGCTTTCGGAATGATCGACCTCCCGCGTGCGGCCACGTTGCTGGCCCAAGGCAGCGGGCGTCTGATCCGTACCGCCACCGACACGGGGGTGGTGGCCGTGCTCGATCCGCGGCTGGCCAAGGCGGGGTACCGGTGGGCGCTGGTGCAGGCCCTCCCTCCCATGCGGCGCACCAAGGACCCCGCCGAAGCCCGGGCGGCGCTTCTAGCAATCCGTGACCGCTGAAGGGGCTAACCGCCTTTGCCGTTATTGACGCGTCCGACCTAGTAGCCGAAGCGCTCCATGGCCTTGGGCCGAGACTGCCAGTCCTTGTCCACCTTCACCAGCAACTCGAGGTAGGTGCCCTCGGGGAGTTGCTGGCGCACGGCGATGCCAACCTCCTTGAGCACCTGGCCCTTATGGCCGATCACGATCCCCTTCTGGCTGTTGCGCTCCACCAGGATCTCGCAGCGAATCAGCGGCCAGTCCCATTCCGTGACACGCGCGGCGATGGAGTGCGGGAGTTCATCGTGGGTACGACGCAGTAACTGCTCTCGCACCAACTCGGCCACCATGAACGCCTCGGGTACGTCGGTCACCATGTCGTCGGGGAAGTATTGGGGTCCGACGGGAAGCCGGGAGACGAGGTGATCCACCAGCGCTGTCACCCCATCGCCGGTCTTGGCCGACAGGGGGAAGTATTCACTGAGCTTCAGTCCGGCCGCCGCCACTAACTGATCAGCCACTTCCTTGGGTTTCGCCTTGTCCGCCTTGTTGACGATGCACACCGAGTTCGGAGGGATCAGGTTCGCTACCCATTGATCGCCGCGCCCGAAGGGCTGGGTGGCGTCGAGCACGAAGCACACCACGTCCACGTCGTTGATCGTTCCTTGCGCGGTGGCGTTGAGGCGAGTGCCGAGTTGGGTGCGGGGTTTGTGGATACCCGGGGTATCCACGAACACCACTTGCGCGTCGGGCCGGTTGAGGACTCCGGTGATGCGGGTACGGGTGGTCTGGGGTTTATCGGAGGTGATGGCCACTTTGGTCTTCAGAATCTTGTTGAGCAGCGTGGACTTCCCGACGTTGGGGCGACCCACCAAGGTCACGAAACCGGTGCGCATCACAACTCCACGGCGGGTGGGGAGGACGAACCATCGACGGGAAGTCGGTGGAGGCGCACACCCCCAATGCGCCGGCCCTGCATTCCCTGCGCGATCAACTGCCATCCCGCTACTTCGACCCACTCCCCCTCGGCGGGCACGTGCCCGAGTTTGGAGAGGAACAATCCCCCGAGGGTGTCCCAGTCGCCTTCCGGGAGATGCGCATGGATCAGTTGGTTCACCTCATCAATGGGCATCCGGGCGTTCACCCGAAAGTCGCCGCCGGGTAGCGGTTCACTCATGGCGCGTTCCACGTCGAACTCATCCACGATCTCACCGAGGAGCTCTTCGATGATGTCCTCCAAGGTCACCAGACCTGCCGTGCCGCCGTACTCATCGATCACAATGGCCAGGTGGT
Source organism: Candidatus Neomicrothrix parvicella RN1 (assembly GCA_945898515.1). Lineage (GTDB taxonomy): Bacteria > Actinomycetota > Acidimicrobiia > Acidimicrobiales > VFJN01 > VFJN01. Next base: position 27,802 of record CAMDIH010000020.1, read on the forward strand.
AGCGGTCGCGTTGCATCTCGCGCAACAGGTCAGCCACACCCTTGGTCTCGGGCACGAAGCGGGCCGGGCGGGCCAACGTGGAGACGGCATCGTGCTCTTTCCCGGCGCGTTCGGCCCGCATCAGATCCTTGGCGTGGGCCACGCCCACTACGTCGTCGATTCCCTCGCCGCAAACCGGGATGCGGCTGTACCCGTTGAGGATCACCACCTCCATCGCGTCGGCCACTCGTACCTCAGCGCTCACCGTGACCATGTCGGTGCGGGGCAACATCACCTCGCGTACCACGGTGTCTCCCAGTTCGATGACCGACTGGATGAAATCGCGCTCCTCGGCGGCGATCACCAGGCCCTCCACGGCCAGATCCGCCACCGCCAGCAACTCCTCTTCGGAGGTGTACGGCCCAGCTTTGAGACCCTTGCCGGGGAGCAGCACGTTGGTGGCGCCAATAAGCCCGCGCGATAAAAGCCGGAGCGGGGGCCACCCGGCCAAGGCTTTGATGGGGCGGGCGAAGGCCAACGCCGCCCGGTCGGTGTGTTGGATGGCCCACGTCTTGGGGGCAACTTCGGCAATCACGAAGAACAGCGTCACGTTCAAGATGGTGGCCAGCACCACCCCCCATCCGCCGAAGAGCCGACTGGCCAACACCCCCAGCAGGGTGGACTGCACGAGTTGCGTCGAGAGCACCAGCAGCAACGTGGGGTTGAGCCACTCTTGGTTCTCCACCAACGACAGCAGTACCTCGCCGCGGCGGCCACTGGTCTCGGCCAGGGCGTGGGCGCGGGCCTTGGAGATACGGGTGAGCGCGGTCTCCGCTACGGCCAGCACAATGGAGAACAGAAACAGGACCACGATCGTCAAGGCGATCGCGGTGTTAGTGGTGTTCATGATGACTTTCGCGCCCGGCGGCCAACGGATACATCAAACCCCTCATCGTCGGTGGTGGAATCGTTCCAGGAGATCTTGCTCGCGGGCCTGCATCACGGTGGCTTCCTGAGGGTCGGCGTGGTCCATGCCCAGCACGTGCAAAACGCCGTGCACCACCAGGAGCGCGATCTCGTCGTCGTAGGTGCTGGCGTGCGACGGTGCCTGTCGAGCCGCCACGGCAGGGCACACGATCACGTCGCCGAGCAGCATGGGTAGTTCGCTGACCGCCGGCGGATCACGATCGGGGCCGGTGCTGCCGGCGTCGGGCCAGCGGCCGGCATCAATGGGGTCATCGAGCGGGAAGGCCAATACATCAGTGGGGCCGGCGACGTCCATGAACCGTTTGTTGAGATCCCCCATCACCTCCTCGGATACAAAGGCAAGGGAGAGTTCGGCCTCGCCACGCACCCCGGCATCAGCCAACACATCGGCGGCGAGGTCTACCCAGCGGGCGAGTTCCACGGGTTGGTCGCTCTGCTCGTCCACGCCGAATACCTCCACTTCCCCATCCTGGGGCGGGCGGGGTTTGCGGGCCATCAGCGGCAAGGGCGGGAGTTCGTCGGCCTCCACACCATCGGGGAGGTCGCGAGGATCGGGGCGGTCGGGCCCGTCGGGGTCGGGGGCGGGCATGTCAGGGCCCCGTCGGTGGAGCGGCGCGCTCGTAGGCGTTCACGATGTCCTGCACGATGCGATGGCGCACCACATCGGCGCTGGTGAGGTGCACCCAACCGAGACCGTCGATGCCGGTGAGTATCTTCTCCAGGCCCCCTAGCCCGCTGCGTCCACTGCCCACATCAACCTGGGTGGTGTCGCCGGTGATCACGGCTTTCGATCCGAAGCCGATGCGGGTGAGAAACATCTTCATCTGTTCCGGGGTGGTGTTCTGCGCTTCATCCAGGATGATGAAAGATCCGTTGAGGGTGCGACCGCGCATGAAGGCGAGCGGGGCCACTTCCACCGCACCGCGCTCGAGGAGTTTGCCGGCTGTCTCCAAGCCCACCATGTCGTGCAGGGCATCCCAGAGGGGACGCAGGTACGGATCGACCTTGGCCATCAAGTCGCCGGGGAGAAAGCCCAGCCGCTCTCCCGCTTCCACGGCCGGCCGGGTGAGAATGATGCGTTCTACTTCCTTTGCCTGCAGTGCTTGCACCGCCATGGCCACGGCCAGCCAACTCTTTCCCGTACCAGCCGGGCCGAGACCGAAGGTGACCACGTTTTGTGCGATGGCGTCTACGTATCGCTTCTGTCCGCTCGACTTCGGCCGCACCGGTCGCCCCCGGGGCGGCCGCAGCACCTCGGTGCTGAGCACCTCGGCGGGGCGTTGGTTTTGTCGCACCATGTCCACGCTACGGCGCACAAGGCCGGGGTCGAGGCGCTGGCCCTGTTCCACCAGCACGATGAGGTCTTCGAGTAGTCGACCCACCTGCTCCACGGTGTCGTCACCGTCGAGGGCGATCTCGTTTCCCCGCACATGGATAGTGACGGCCGGGAAGGCAGCCTCCACCGATCGCAACACTTCGTCGCGCTCTCCAAGCAAGAGGGGCATGAGATGGTTGCTGGGAACGGAGATCTTGATCTGGGTATTGGACACGACAGCCCTCAGGCTAGTGCTCTCGGCGCCATCGTCCGTCGGGGGTGCTTACGATCATGCCGTGGATCAAGACGGCGACGACCTTCCTCCCGGGGTTAGCGGGGCGGACAACGGGGTGCCCTTTGCCCAACGGCTGGAGGCCTGGGTGGCCGATGCCCGCATCGATGGGGCCGCCGAGCAGCGATCCCGGGAACGGTGGTTGCGCTCGGCGGCGGAGCAAGACGCCACCTTCGGGGGGGTGCTGGCTGATCTGGCCGAGCGGGGCGAATCGGTCACGGTACAGATGGAAACCGGGCGACGTCATCATGGTGTCATCGGGGTGACGGGGATCGACTTTTTTGCCCTCCGTACGATGGCGGGGCGGGAGTTGCTCATGGCGCGGCGCGCCGTGTCGGGGTTGCGGGCCAACCCCCGCGAGGTGTCGATCGGGGCGCGCCCGGTTACCACCGACCTCCGTCTGGCCGATGTGCTGAGCCAGTTGGCCGCCGATCGGGCTCGCGCGGTGATCGTGACCTCCGGGGCCGAGGGCATCACCGCCGGGGAACTGCGAGGCGTCGGTATCGATGTGGCGACCGTACGCACCGAGGGAGATCCGCCGGGCCTGGTCTATGTGCCAATCGATTCCATCAGCGAGGTGGGCCTGGGCTGAGCCCGGCGGCCGGTCAGGACGATGCGGGACGGGTATCGGGGTAGAGGTGATCGAGGGTGCCGGGCTCGATGCGAGATCCGTCGATGAACGCATCGACGTCGGTGGCTTTGAGGCGGATCACCCGTCCCATGCGATAGGCGGGCAGGTCGCCCTGATCGACGAAGCGGTAGAGGGTGCGGGTGGTGATCCCCAGCCGGCGTGCCGCTTCCTGGGTGGATAGCCAGTGGATCTCGCTGGGGGAAACCATCTTCCCAGGTTAGCCCCGTCTGCTTCATGTAGTCTCATGTTTCTTCAAGTCGGCCTGAGCTCAGCGTCGATGGGAAGGGCGGAAACATGGAGCACCAGATTGACCGGCGGCGCAGCCTCCCGGGCGGTCGGGCGGTGGTGGGGGGCCTCCTGATGGCGGTGGCCGCCGTGGGGGTGTTCGTGGCTTATACCCGCGCCTCAGAACGCCCCACCACCGCGGTGGCGGTAGCCAGCACCCGGCTTCTGGCGGGTGCCACCATCACGGCGGGTGATGTGGACCTCGTTGAGGCTGATCTCCCTGCCGAGGTAGCCCGCCACACCTTCGGTGCGGCCGAGGATGTGATCGGACGGATCGCCTTGGGCCCCATCGCCGATGGCGAAATCGTGCAAGCGGGGATGGTCACCGACGATGTGAACGGCGGGGCCCGCCATGAGGTGGCCGTAACCTTGCCGCGGGCCCAGGTGGCGGTGGGACGCCTGAAACAGGGTGAACGGGTGGATCTATTCGTCACCTACAACGACGCCACCGAGTTGGTGGTGCGTTCCGCCGAGGTGGTCCAAATCGGCTCGTCCGGGGATGGGTCGATCACGAGTGACCGGGAGGTGGAACTGGTGGTGGCGGTGCCCTCCGGTGATGCCGTGACGGCCCTGGTGGATGCGCTGCGCACCGGCGATGTGACGGTGGTGCGATCCACCTTTGGGGCCGACGGTCCTAGTGCGAGCGAACCCGCCGGCCGCTGATGCACGCCGAACGATACGTGGTCCTCGGGACCGCTCAGGTCCGTAGCCCCTGGTTCCGAGAGGTGGCTCGGTGGGCCAACTCGGCCATGCTCCCGGTGGAGTTCGTGAAGACCATGTCGGTCGAGGAGGCCCGGGTTCGCCTTCGATCGGGCCGTGGCTTCTCTGCGTTGCTGATCGACGACTCCCTGGCCGGCCTCGATCGTGACTTGGTACAGATGGCTCGCGAAACCGGTTGCGCGGTCATTGTGATCGACAACGGTCGAGCGGTGCGGCAGTGGGCCGAGTTGGGGGTAGCGGCGGTGCTGCCCGCAGGGTTCACTCGCCCCGACCTCCAGCAAGTCCTCACCCAGGTAGCCACTCCGGTCCCGCTCGGTCAGACCACCGACCCGGCCACCCCGGGGGCGGGGGAAGTATCGGGCTATCGCGGGGCTCTCGTAGCGGTGACGGGGGCGGGCGGGATGGGGCGTTCCACGGTGGCGATGGCCGTGGCGCAAGGACTGGCGGCCGACCCCCGCTACCTCGACAACGTCTGCCTGGCTGATCTGGCCCTCAATGCCGAGCTGGCCATGCTGCATGGGGCGCACGATGTGGTGCCCGGGGTGGTGGAACTGGCTGAGGCCCACCGCAGCGGAACCCCGTCGATCGACGCCGTGCGGGCTCTCACCTGGAGGGTCAACGACCGCGGCTATCACCTTCTCCTCGGGTTGCGGCGGCACCGGGACTGGACGGCGGTGCGCCCCCAGGCGTTCTTGGCGGGCCTTGACGGCCTTCGCCGCAGTTTCCGTGTTGTGGTGGCTGATGTGGATGCCGACTTGGAGGGCGAAGAGGCTTCGGGCTCGCTTGATGTGGAGGAGCGCAACACCATGGCGCGGGCCACCAGCGCGGCCGCCGGGTTGATCATCGTGGTGGGCCAGCCGGGGATGAAGGGCATCCATGGTCTGCTGCGGACCATCCGGGATCTCCTCGCCTACGGCGTTGAGGGAAGCCGCCTTCTCCCCCTGGTGAACCGATCTCCGCGTGGGGGGCGCTCCCGATCAGCGGTGACCGCCACCTTCGGCGAACTGTTGGGCCCTCACGCCGACCACGGCGTCCCCAGCCCGGTATTTCTCCCGGACCGCCGCTACCTCGATGATCTCCTGCGCGACGGAGCCCGTCTCCCTGACCCGTGGGTACATCCCCTCGCCACCACGGTGGGCACGCTGCTCGAGGCCCACGACCACGCTGCTCAAATGCCCGCCACCACCTCGGAGATGATCCCGGTTCGCCCCGGTTCGCTTGGCTCTTGGACCCCCGACGACCCCGCAGACAACCAGCACCAGCAGTGACGCCTCGCCGCCGTGTCAGATGGCGTCGAGAATGAGGCGCCATGACGCCAGACCATGGTCACACCAACCGCGGGGCAGTACCGCACAGTCGTCGGGGGCGCGACACATTCCGTCGGCCAGCCATTCCTCCAGGGTGCCTTCGTCGGGGGGTGCCCAACCACTGTGGTGCTCGAACCATGCATGGGCATTCGCCACGGCCTCGACAGGGGTCACGGCGCGATCATGGTCGATTCCCAGGCTCAGGGATGGATGGGCGGCAGGATGAGGACCTGATCGGCGTAGATCAGATCGGCGTTCGATGGGTCCACCAGACGGAGTCGGTTCAGCGCCACTAGGCCCTCCCAATAGGCGAGCACCGCCTGATCACCGGGAGGCTGGCCGTTCACCTCGGCGAGGTAGTCGGCAGCAATCGACCAGAAACTCTCACCGCGCACCACGGTATGTGCATTCGGTGGCGGCGGGGCAGGTTCACTAGTGGCGGGCACCGCGGGGACTGCGGGGACCGCGGGGACCAATGGCCGGGGGTCGGGGGGCAGCGGGCCGACGGGCGACGTCGTGGTTGTCGTCGTGGTGGTGAGCGACGACGGGTGCATCG
>CAMDIH010000021.1 GCA_945898515.1 Candidatus Neomicrothrix parvicella RN1
CAACCTGACCGAGGCCAACCTGACCGAGGCCAACCGGACCGATGCCGACCTGGGCCGTGCCAACCTGTCCGGTGCCGACCTGTCCGGTGCCAACCTGGGCCGTGCCGACCTGTCCGGTGCCTACCTGGCCGGAGCCGACCTGTCCGGTGCCCGCCTGGCCGGTGCCGACCTGCATTTCGCCGACCTGTCCGGTGTCGACCTGTCCGGTGTCGACCTGTCCGGTGCCGACCTGCGCCATGCCAACCTGACCGATACCAACCTGACCGATACCGACCTGGCCGGTGCCGACCTGTCCGGTGCCCGCCTGGCCGGTGCCGCCTGGGATGAGGACACTCGCTGGCCTGCAGGGTTTACGCCGCCTGAGTAGGCCCAGCATCTCATGAGTGCATAACGCACCCCGACTATCTGCATACACCTTCCCTGACATTCCCCAGGGGTGCGAGCGGTCTAAATCGCCTGGCCGGGTAGCCCCACTGGTCGCCACGGATCGGCTTAGGGGGCAACGTGGCCGCCATGTTTCGCCGTCCAGTGTTCGGCTAACGTGAACCCGTCTACGAGGGGGAGCACGTATGAGCGACCAGAGTGGTGGGCCTGACTGGTGGCAGGCAAGCGATGACAAGTGGTATCCACCGGAGCTTCGCCCGTTCGAACTTCCGGCAGTTGGCAAACGGGATCTGCGCTCAGATTCTCTTCGCTTCGGGATCTTGACGTGGGTGTTCGCCTTATTGACGGGCATAGGCGCCGTTGTGCTGGGCTACAACGCAGCGCAGGTCGTCGACTGCTCCGGGTTCGGCTGCGACACGACGACGGACGGCGCCACCTTCGCCATCGTTGCGGGTGCCTACTTCCTGGGTGGACTGATCCTGGTGCTCCCGCTCTACGGAATCAGTCGTCTCCTGCTCGGATTGGCTGAGCTGCTGCCGGAATCGGAGGCATCGGGAGACGGGAAGCCTTAGCGGGCAACGTGGCGGCCAGTTTTTCGGCGTCGTCGTCGGCCAGGTGGTCGTGCTGTCGCTGCGTCCTCAAAGTGGGCCAGGTGCCCGAGGTCGTCGTGGTCCGCACTTGGTGAGGTCCACCTTGACGGACTTCCTGTTGGCTCGAGCGGTGAGGGCACGCTCACGGAGTTTCCTAAGGTCGATCAGTTCGGCGGTCGAGCATCGGTCGCATCCCGCCTGGACGGTGCCGGAGTCTTCGAGAATGAAATCGGTGATGAAAGCCATCGATGGCTGGCGAGACAACCCAGCGTCACGACGTTCTCGTTCGTAGGCGACCTGGGCGGTGTCTTTCCCAAGGAGAGGCGTGGCGGCCCAGCCGTAGAGGCCGTGGGAAGTCTGATGGACCTCGGCCACGGGTCGGCCGTGTTGGCAACGGACGCTCACGAGGAGGTTTTCTTCGGTGACCTCCTCGGAGGCCGGGTGGCGGTCGCCCCACCCTCGAGTGGTCACGACGTTCCCCATAGGGCTTCGGTCATGGCATCGGCGGCCTCGGCCTTCGCCGGCTCGAGGAGGTGACCGTAAACGTCGGCGGTGATTCGGATAGAGGCGTGGCCGAGGGTTTCCGACACAACCTTGAGGGGCACGTTTTGTGCGATGAGGAGCGAGGCCGCCGAGTGACGGAGTTCATGCGCTGACCAACGGCCCAGCCCGGCAGCCTCCGTGGCGCCGTAGACAGCGTGGAGAAAGTTCGCCGGGTCTACGGCTGTGCCGACGGGCGACCGGAAGATCAGATCAGCGCCGAGGGGCATCGGTTCCCAAAGGTCACCAGCGGCGAGGCGTTCTTCGAGTTGGCGGCGGCGGTGCGCCCGGAGCACCTCGACCACCGGCCCGGGAAGGTAGACGGTGCGCCGAGACTTCGGGGTCTTGCAATCTTCTCGAATCAGCCCGCCTTTGAGTCGCTTGATGCCGTGGCGGACGGTGAGCCGTGGCGGTGCAGCGTCGAGGTCTACGTCGTCCCAAGCGAGGCCGAGGAGTTCGCCACGGCGTAGGCCGAGCGAGAGCGCCACGGCGAAGGCGGCCTCGAGGCGGTGGCCCTTGACGGACTCGAGCAGGGTTCGGGCCTGGGTCGGGGTGAGGGTGCGGCCTTCGGTGGCGTTCAACTTCACGCCCTGGGAGATGGCGGCGACGTTGCGTTTCACGGTGCCTTCGTGTTCGCCCCATCGGAGCGCCCGTCGGAGGATCGAGCGGGCGAGGCGGCGGGTGTTCGCCGAGCGGCCTTCGTCCTCCAAGGTGCGGACCATGCGGGTCACATCGGCGGGGGACAGGGTACGGACTCGCTTCTGGCCTATGTATGGCTTGATGTAGAGGCGGACCACATCGACGTACTGCTGTTCCGTGGTCGGGGCGACGGTGCCCCGGAGGGTGTCGATCCACTGCGCAAGGAACGTGGACACGGTGAGGTCACGGCGGGCGAGTTCCTGCCCGTTGTCGGCGGCGTTCTGGACCTCTCGAAGCCGAGCGGCGGTTGCCGCCTTCGTCTTGCCGATGACCGCCCGCCTGATCTGCTTGCCGTCGTCGTCGAATCCGACGGTGACGGAGCCGACCCAGCGGTTGCGTGCCTTGTCGTGCCAGAGAGCGCCTTCGGTGTTCGCTCTGCGCCGATTTCGGGTTTGGGTTGACGCTTTCACGAGGTTGGCTCCCGGGTGTGAGGTTGCTAGAAGGTTGCTACGAGGTTGCTACCCAGCCTAGTCACCCCTGGATGCCTACGGATACCTATTGACTGTTTCTCTACCGTGAGCAGGTCTTATGTGGACCTCCCTAGACTCCGTTAGACCCCCAAAACTAAACTGGGGGTCAAGAGGTCGGAGGTTCGAATCCTCTCGGCCCGACCGGGAAAGAGCAGATCAGGGGCCATCCGAGAGGGTGGCCCCTCCTGCATTCCGGCCCCAGGTGACCAACTAGGTGACCAACTAACGGTGCCGGGGGGTTAGAACCTACCGGCCGGGCGGCGTGAACCCTTCAGGCCAGCGAGTGTCCTCATCCCAGGTGGCATCGGTCAGGTTGGCACCCTCCAGGTCGGCGGGGTCCAAGTCGGCATCGACCAGGTTGGCATCGGTCAGGTTGGCACCTTCCAGGTCGGCACCGGTCAGGTCGGCACCTTCCAGGTCGGCACCGGTCAGGTCGGCATCGACCAGGTCGGCACCGGTCAGGTCGGCACCGTCCAGGCGGGCAAGGCCCAGGTCGGCACCGCTCAGGCCGGCACCGGTCAGGTTGGCAAAGGCCAGGTCGGCAAAGGTCAGGTCGGCAAAGTCCAGGTCGGCACCGGACAGGTCGGCACCGGACAGGTCGGCAAAGGACAGGTCGGCACCGTCCAGGTCGGCACCGGACAGGTCGGCACCCTCCAGGCGGGCAAGCTCCAGGTTGGCACCTGGTTCGATGGTGTAGCCATTCACAACCCTGACCCCTGTAGTGGGTGAACCGGCTGGAACGCCCGATTCACTGGTATCACCTCCGCCACAAGCTGTTAGCACGAGCAGACATGCAGTCACAGCGACCCCGAGGATTTGCATACTGCGAGCGTAGGCCCATTTCATTGGCCGCCACGTTGCCCCCTAAGGCATCCGTGGCGGCCATGTGGCACTGCCGGTGGGGGCTAGCCCCCACCGGGGGCCAGAACCGCGAGCGGGCGTTTCTGCTGGGCTCCGGCGGGCGGGGCAACCAGCGGCCTACCCGCTAGCCCATCAGAACCCGACCACCACCGGAACATTCGAGGAGGTGTTGGTGCCGTTCCCCAACTGCCCGTAGGCGTTGTAGCCCCAGCATCGGACGGTTCCGCCGGTTATCAACGCACACGAATGATAGGCGCCGGCGGAGATGGCGGTAGCTCCGTAGGGGGTGACAGGCGCTGAGGGGGCGGACCGTGGGCTACGGGTGCCGTCGTTGAAGATCGCTCGTACCTTGAACGTGTAGGCCGTCCCGGGGGTGAGGCCGGTGACGATCTGGGTCGTGGCTGAGGTGGAGAACGTCTGGGCGGGTTGCGCCACAACACCAATGGAGGGGATCACTTTGTACCCGGTAACAACCGCCCCGGCATCGGCAGGGACAGCCGCCACCCACGACAGCGTCACCTGGCTCGGCCCTGGCGTTCCCGTCACCGACGACGGAGTCGTGCCCGTCCTGGTGCATCCCGTCAAGGCCAACAAGCCACCCACCGCCACCAGGAACACGCCTGCTCTTCGCAGCACACCAAAGGTAGACCGCCCCAGTAGCGGGACATGGGCCAAAAGACTCGTTCTCGGCCCTGGCCCGGGAACCGGACCTGGAACCGCCACGCGGTGAGGGCCGGACCCCCGACGGCTGGTTGCCCCCTAAGGCAATCTGTGACAGCCAGTGGCGCTACCGCTACGGCGTTTCACCGATGTCCTGCTGGGGAATGTCACGGAAGGTGTATGCGGATAGCCGGGGTGACCTCGACCTATTCCTCGGGTTCGGGAGTCATCGTAGTTGCCGTGGTCACGGCGAAGCACTCGAACTTCCACGGGCCAGGTCCCCCGAATCGTCTTCCGGTGTTTCCCGGGACTGTGTCTTCGATGCGACGGAACAAGGCGATCGCCTCAGCGCAATCTTCGGCTTCGAAGTAGATGTAACTGCCGTTGTCGTCGACCCAACTGTCGCCGTTTATGGTACCGACGAACCGATACACACGGCCCTTCGCCTCCTGCAGCGACCTCGCAAGGCCCTCTCGCTCCGTCGTGTTGGTCGATTGCTCGGTGGAAGTGGTCTCCTCGGCAGCGACATCGCCCTTGTCAGCACCCCACAAGCTGTCACTCATCACAGGCGTTGCATGACAGGTGCTGGGCGACGGCTACTCTTGCCCGCATGTGCGGCACCTGTATCTCGACGGCCTCGGCGTCGATGGACTCGACTGCACTTGCCGTTGCCGGCGCCACGGTGATGACGTCCGTCCACTCCGCGTGGACTGCGCTCCTGAGGCGACGTGGCGGGCGGCACGACTCATCGGTAATGCAGAACGAACCGGAGGCGAGGCAGCTCCCCATCGAGTAGCGAGGGCCGGAACCCTGACGGGTCGAGAGGGTTCCCGCCGGAGGCGAGAGGCACCCCATGGTCCACGCTGAAGCTCGTGCGGTGTGGCCACTGGCGCCGGTAGACGATCCGTTGCCCACAGAACGAACACAGGGCTGCGTCCTGTGCACAGGCGGCCTTGTAGTGGGCGGTTATCTTCGACCAATCCGGTCCCGAGCAGACTTTCCGTGCTGCCGATGTCGCCGAAGCTCCCCGGGTGTTGATGCCTAACGGCCAGCCCCGGCCCCGGTGGTGTTGCGAATTGCCTAGACCACCGGCGGGCGGCCCAAACACCAGCCAATCCGCCAGCCCATCAGAACCCCACCATCGATGCCGGAACGCTCGAGGGGGTGTTGGTGCCGTTCCCCAATTGCCCGAAGAACTTGGCGCCCCAGCATTGGATAGTTCTGCCGTTCCTCAACCCACACGACTGCTCCGCGCCAGTGTCGATGGGGGTAGCGGTAGGGGCGTCGGGGGTAACAGCCTCAGAGGGCTCGGAGGGAGCACTACTGGTGCGCTCATCGGGGGTGCGGCACCCCGTCAAGGCCCACAGGCCTCCCCACCCTGGGCGGGCCACGGTCGCAACCCGCGAAATGGGGGCCCCACCACATCCGCCGGCGACGAGACCCCCGCTGGCACAGTGCCATGCCTCGCTTCGGTGACGCATGGGCCAAACGACCCTTCAATCGGCGGCGCCTAGTCGCGAGGGTGACCGGCGGCGGCCATTTCCCGATGATTCCCGCCCGAATAGGCCAAATCGTAGGCGAGCCGGGCCGCTTCTCGCCCTCGTTCCGAACGGGCCAGCGCCTCACGGGCCATGGCCTCTGCGGCCCGCTGGGCTTCGGACTCGGTCCACGCTCCAACTCTGCTATCCGTGAGATCCACGATGCGGTGAGTCGCAAACCACTTGTTTCGGTGAGACAGCAAACGGGTGGGCATGGCCATCACTCTGCCAGGCCTCACCTCGATTACGCATGGGCCAAACGACCCTTCATCCCGTGCCGCTACTCGCGGGGGTGACCCGCCGCATCGAGATCCCGATGATTGCCACCCGAATAGGCCAAATCGTAGGCCGCCCGAGCGGCTACTCGCCCTTCTGCCGAAGCGGCTAGAGCCTGCCGGGACAGGGTCTCTGCGGCCCGACTCGCCTCGCACTCGGCCGGCGTTCGCACCCTGGCATCAGTGAGATCCACGACGCGGTGGCGCGTGAACCACTTGTTTCGGGTTGATCGCAACCACAAGCGCACAACGAGAACGTAGCCGAGGGAACCATCCCTGCGGGGGATCCTTCTGGCTACCGGGCCCGCCCGGGGGTTCCGCGGACTCATCCTGGCTATTGCGTACTAAGGCTTGCTTGAAACTCGCCCACTCGCATGGCCTCAAGTACTTCAGGGGCAGGGGACCCGAGACGGGCCAGTGTGATACCGATGATTTCGGCAGAACAGGGATATTGCGGGGGATACGGCCCCACCGGGGACCCGGTATCGACACCCACATCGAAGGTTTCACCACTCATCGAAAACACAATCGGCACCGAGCGTTCCATCCGCCCGAAAGCCACGGCTTCTCCGTCCACCGAGAGCATCAGCTTTCCGCCCTGTCCGAAACCACCATCCGAGGCGAAGTCCACCACGATGTGATGCAGGCCAGGGGAGAGCGGCAGCGATGCCCTCACCGAGGTCTGATCATGGCCGAAGCAGTTGTAGTGGTAGATCGGATGGCCCTGGTCATCGAGGTACAGCGACCAGCCCGCCATCGCGCCTCCCTGGCACGCCAACACGCCGTGCTCAATGGGTGCGGTGGTGACGATTTCCGCCGTGATCTGAAACGAGCAGTTCTTGAGGTTCAACACGGAAGTCTCCGGCACCCGAACGTGGGCCGTCGTATATGTCATGCGGGTCACACCTCGCAGCAAGCTTGGTACGGCAAAGTCTCCGCTCATAGGAGATCCGACATCCCGCAGCGGATACACGCCGTTGTCCAAGGCGTGCTCGTGAAACAACGCCTGCAACTCAGCGAGTTTCTCCGGGAACTCCTCCGCTAGGTCCACTGCCTGCGAGAAATCTTCCGCCACGCGATACAGCTCCCACTGCTCATGGGGACCATCGAAGTCGTAACCCTGCAGTCGGATCCAGGGCAATCGACCATGGAAGCACGACGCCATCCACCCATCGTGATACATCCCTCGGTTGCCGAGAATCTCGAAGTACTGCGAATGTCGGGTGCTCGGCACGGTGGCGTCGGGGAAGGTGTAGAGCATCGAGGTTCCGTGTACCTCCATTTGCTCGATCCCGTTGACATGCGTGGGCGCGCTGATGCCAGCCGCCTCGTAGATCGTGGGCGCAATATCCACCACGTGGTGGAACTGCGGACGCAAACCGCCGGCATCGGTCATCCGCTTTGGCCAAGACACGGCCAACCCATTACGTGTGCCGCCGAAGTGCGACGCCACCTGCTTCATCCACTGAAACGGGGAGTCGAGAGCCCAGGCCCACCCCACGTTGAAATGGTTCTCGCACCGATCGGTGCCGAAGTCGTCCATGTGGGCCAGAAGCCACTCGGGATCTTCAGGAACACCGTTCTGGAACGACGGAGCGCTCCAGGCTCCATGCACTGTTCCCTCCGCCGACGCGCCATTGTCACCCGTTAGATAGAACACGAGGGTGTTTTCGGTAAGCCCCAGTTGGTCCACCGCATCGAGAACCCGCCCCACCTGAGCGTCGGTGTGGGCCAAGAACCCGGCGAACACCTCCATCAACCGGGCCGCCACCGGCCGGAATCGCTCGGGGTAGTCCTCCCACGCCGGAATCTCCGCAGGCCTCTCCGTGAGCGCGGTGCCCGCCGGAATCACCCCGAGAGCAAGTTGACGCTCATAAATGGCAGCCCGTAACGCATCCCATCCCTCGTCGAACTCTCCGGCGAAGCGATCCGACCATTCCGCCCCGACGTGATGCGGCGCGTGCACGGCCGGCGGGGAGAAGTAGCAGAAGAACGGACGGTCGGGCGCGGACGTCTGCTGGCGTTGGATCCAAGAAACGGCCTGATCGGCAAGATCCTCACTGAGGTGATATCCGGGCCGCCCGAGGTGGGGCGAGATAGGAGTGGTCTGGTCGTAGACCGGCGGCTCCCACTGTGATGCCTCTGCTCCGATGATGCCGTAGAAGCGATCGAAGCCCATGCCGCTCGGCCAACGATCGAACGGGCCCGCCGGGCCCTGCTCCCACGACGGGGTGAGATGCCACTTACCGAAACACCCCGTGCTGTAACCGTTGAGTCGCAACACCTGCGCAATAGTGGCGGCCTCAGACGGAATGGCGCTGTCGTAGCCGGGAAACGAGTTGGCAATCTCGGTAATACCGCCCATGTGGGCAGCATGATGGTTCCGCCCCGTGAGCAGGGCCGCCCGCGACGGCGAGCACAGCGCCGTGGTGTGAAACTGGTTGTAACGCAGACCACTGGCCACCACACGTTCGAGCGCCGGCATGGGCACGGGCCCGCCGAAGGTGCCGCAGGAGCCGAAGCCAACATCGTCGAGCATGATGAGGACCACGTTGGGAGCATCCGACGGCGCCGAGGGCACTCGGAGGGGGGCCGGTTCCGAGTCGGTGATCAGTCGCTCGATCTTCCCCTCGAACGCGGGCGTCGGGCGGGGCACGGAGCCCCCGCCTTGACCAGAGCCTCTGGCGCCGTCGGTCATGTGCGCAGTCCCTCCACCTCGAAACAAGCCAGCGTGACGCTGAGCGCCAAGGCGTCGCCCTCCACGAGAAGCGACCCGTCGCCGATGGCCTCCGACAACGCCGTGGAGCCGGCGAGGAGATCGGCCCAAGTCTCCGCCGAACACTCCATCCAAATGGTGGCGTTAGCCCCCTCGGTGGGACAGGCGATCCCATTGCGTACATGCAGGCCCGCCGTCTCGCCCGAGGAAAAGCGCCAGCCGAGATGAACGTCGAGTCCCTCGGCGGCCAAGGGATCCAATACCACCCGCAGGGCATGCACCGACGCGGCGATGGGTCCCGCGAGGGTCTGCGCTCGCCGGAAACGATGGGTGTAGAGGCGATCCATGTTCACGGTGCCCTCGAGGTGCCGCGCCCGGGTAAGACACCAGCTTCGAATGTTGGCCGCCGAGGAACGCTGACCCACCCGTCGCAACGCCTCGGCGAGGAGGAGTTGATCGGGAAGTTCCGCCGCGTCGCTACGCACCAGCCAGGAACCCAACTCGAGCGCCCAGCGCAGATCACTCGCCACCAGCGCCTGCTCTACCTGGCGCCGCACCTCGTCGCGACCTCCGAACCCTTCGATAAGCCGGCCGGCTCGCTCAGCCGTGGCCAGCGGAAACAGATTCGCCTCGTCGCCATCGAAGAAACCGAATAATCCGGTACGAATCTGGCGCACGTGATGTTCGGCCACGCCGTAACGCTCGCTGGTGAGATGGTCCTCGTCGTACCCGTCGGGCAGTCGGATCGCCTGAGCCAACTCGGTGCTAGTGAAACCTTTATTGGTGAGCCGAACAGTCTGATCCCAGAGGAATTGTATGGAGTCGCGATAGCGGGTGACGCGCGCCAAAATGCTCTCGGCGCCACTGATCGGCGGCCCGTGCGTGCCCACCAAATAGGAAGCGCCGAGAGACAACAGGTGATCGAGTCCCGCCAGCATCACTTGGGGATCCCGGTATTCCTCGCCACGAATCGCAAACACATTGAACAAGGTGGGCCACACCAGGTTGTTGACGGCCACCCCGATGGATGGGAACCAGTACGTCACCGAGTCGTCGGCATCCGAGGGAGCGGGGGTGACCTCCACTTCCATACCCGCCACCATGATGGTGTGGGCCGTCGAGAACCCATGGGTGGGCGGGAGATACCCCGGGCTGAACGGTGCGTGGGTGGGGTTGCGGTAAAAGTGGCCCAACCCTACGTTCACCACTCCGTCAGGCCCATCGGGGGGGAGAAGCACAGCGAACTGCTCGACGAGCCCGCGGCCATAGGTGGGTGCTATCTCCGCTCCCGCCCGTGAGCGATTCATGGGGATACGTTCGTGACCATAGATCGGAACCGACTCAGCCTCGCTCGCTTCCACCACCGCCTGGGTCCCGTTGACGTAGTGAAAATGGGTGTAGAGAACAGCCACCACCGGTTGGCCGGTGTGCGCCCGCAATTCGCGCAGTGCCTCCTGCATCTCCTGCACCGATTCACCCGTATCGATGGCGATGATGCCCTCGGGCGCCTCGATGAAGGTCTGGTTCGACAGGCCGTTGCCCACCAAACACCAGACGCCGGGACGCACCTCATAAAAACTGCGCTCAAGTACCCGCGACTGCGCCGCGTGGTCGGCGTGGGCGCGCTGTCCGTCAGGCAACGTCACCGTGTGAGTATCATCGGATTCGAAGGATCGCCGAGTGCGGTGAGGTAAAGCCATGAGATTTACCGTAGTCGTGGTGTAGGCCCCGCCCCGCGGCTGGTACACCCGGGGCGAGAAGGTTCGTGGGTACCCTCGGAAAGTCAGTTCGTCTAGGATGTCAGGAGTGGGGAGGAGCGTCGTTCGCGACGATGAGGGACTATGGGGATAAACGAGGCCTCTGAACCAGAACGTCGCGACGGGCCGCGCCTACCTGTGGTCCGAACCACCATCGGGTGGCATCCCCCGACCCGAGGGGCTCGCACCGTCAATCCTGCCTCTCCCGATGCCGAAGTCACGGCTGAGGTCGTGAACCTGTCCCACAGTGGAGCCAAGGTCAACGTCGCCGACCCCCAGGTCCTCCCCATTGGAGCGCGAGTAGATATCTCCATCGGCGGTGGCCACGGCACTGCCGAAGTGCGCCACGTAACGGCGGGGCAACCGGGCACGTGGTGCTACGGGCTCCATTTTCTAGAGATCGACCACCAACTCCGGGAAGCCCTGAGACGCTTATTGGCCGGTGAACACGGCCACATCGCCGAAACCTGGCGCTGGACCCCTGAGCCCCACCCCGACGGGGCGCACTAGGAGGAAACCGTTGTCAACAATCATCGACAGGACGTGGGTGCTATGCGATACCGATCGGCTGTACACGAAAATTATTGAGCGCCTATTGAACGACCTCGGCCACGAGGTCCTCGTCGTCACCGATACCGCCGCCACCGCGGTGAGTGCCATCAACAGCCTCCACCCCACCGGAGTGATCGTGGACTTTTCCGCCGACTTCAACAGCGACTTCGACGTCATCGCTACGGCCATTGCTGTGGGTGCCACGCCGATCGTCTTCTCCCAGCAAGCCGACTCCAGCCTCCTCTCCCGCTACTCGGTAACTCCGCTGGTCGTCTTCAAGCCCGACATCACCGCCCTCGAGAACGCCATCACAGGCCTCGCCCAACACACGGAGAGGCGGTCCACTAACCGGGAGCGGCGCAAACGTCCCACCCGCGTAGCGTGGGGTTCCAAGCCCACCAACGTGGGGGATTCGCACTCGTTCTATGACGCCCTGAACGCAGCGGTCACCGGGGATGCCCTTGCCTCCTTGGAGCTAGGCGACCAGTCCGACCGGGCGGCCCAGGCCACCGCCCTCGCCATGGCTGTCGAACGCCAGATGCGAGACTCCGACCGACTCCTGGCTTCAAGCACTGGCGTGCGGGTGTTCTTGCCCGCCGGGGGCGGCGACGGGATTACGTCGCTCCTGGCCCGGCTCAGCGACAATGCCCTCATCCCCAACGCCACCATCGTTCGGGCTGTCACCCTCGCCCCCGGCGAAGCACCCGCCGATGCCTACCATCGCCTGCGGTCGACGGAACCCTTAACCGACTACCGACCCCACAGCTAACCGGTGGCACCGAGGCCCTGGAGAATGACCGCTATGCGGGGGTAGATTTCGAGCGATGTGCGGCCGGTACGTCTCCGCCACCCCACCAGAACAGATCGCGGCCTCCTTCTTGGCCACCGCGCCCGTGGCGCCGCTACCCCTCTCTTACAATGTGGCACCCACCCAGGATGTGTACGCCGTCGTGTCCGAGGACGGGGCATTACGGATGGAAGTATTCCGGTGGGGCTTCACCCCGCGCTGGGCGAAGGCGGGGAAAGCCACGCCCCTTTTGATCAACGCGCGGGCGGAGACGTTGGCCGAAAAGCCGAGTTTCAGAGCATCCTTGGGGTCACGTCGTTGCCTCATCCCCGCCGATGGTTTCTATGAGTGGCGAACCAACCCGGTCGATCCGAAGCGGGGTCGGAAGCAGCCGTTCTTCATTCATCACCCCGCCGGCGACTCCTACGCCTTCGCCGGACTGTGGGAGCTTCAGGGCAGTGCTGGTGCGGAGGGAACCCCTCCGCAGAGTTGTGTGATCATCACCACCACGCCCAACGCCCCGATGGGCCGAATCCATGCCCGCATGCCAGCGATCCTGCCGCCGTCAGCCTGGGATGAGTGGCTGAACCGGGAACACACAGACCTCGAAGTGCTTGGCGACCTCCTCGTACCGGCCGCCGCCGAGGTCATCGCCATCCACGCCGTGTCCCCCGAGGTAAACAACACCCGCCACGATGGTCCGTCGTTGATTGCGCCGGTGGCCGAAGAAGTGCAGTGAGCTCAAGGGGTCGGAACGAAGTCGCCGTGACCCGCCGCCCGCAGTCGCACCCGTAGTGCCTCGGCTTGCCGATCGAGGACCTCGGGTGCAGGGCTCGAGTCCACGTTGGCGAAACTCATCTGGGCTAGGTCGGTGAAGGGAACGAGATGCACATGGGTATGGGGTACTTCTTCACCCACCACCAGCACTCCAACTTTGAGCGGCCGATAGATCTCGTCAAGAGCACGACTGATCGTCTGGGCTACCCGCCACAGACGGGCGTTCGCTTCAGGAGCGAGGTCGATCCAATGGTCCACTGGGTCGATCGGTACCACCAGCGTGTGGCCCGGGGCGAGGAGGGCAACCGGCAAAAACGCCACCGTTGTCTCATCACGCCACACGAACCGACCCGGGATCTCACCCTCGATGACTCTGGTGAAAATGGTGCTCACGCAAGCCACCCGCCACTCGCCGGAACGACCTCGCCAAAGGAGTAGGTGGCGTCACAAACGAGGTACCGGACCACCTTGGCTATTTCCTCGGCCCGACCAAAGCGTCCCGCCGGGATTCGAGCCAGCAGGAAGGGTCTCGCGTCGAGCAACGGGTCTAAGAAGGGGGTGTCAATGAAGCCGGGCGCCACTGCGTTCACGCGTATACCCAGTGGCGCTACCTCGGCCCCCACCGATTTCGTCATCCCCGCGATGGCGTGCTTGGCGGCCGCGTACTCCGGGCCCGCCACCGATCCGCCATAGGCGTACACGCTGCACAGATTCACGATCGCCCCCGCGCGAGCCTCTTCCATGTGGCGCAATGCGGCCCGCATTCCGTAGAAGGTGCCATACACGTGGGTCTTCAACATTCGGTCGAACTGCTCGTCGGTGAGACTGGACAAGACCCGTACCGGCGGAACCTCTTCACCATTCATCGCCGCCACTTGCGCGGCGATGAGCCGTTCGATCACCTCCGGGCGATCCATCACGATGCCGGCGTTGTTGACCAACACATCCAGGCGACCATGCTGGGACACTGTGTTGTCTACCGCGGCGTCGAAGGCCGCCGAATCGGACACATCGAACACGGCCACCTCACTCGCCAGTTCTTTGGCCACCGCCGCCGCCGCGTCGGCCCGCACATCATTGACCACGACGTGGGCTCCTTGCTGGGCTAGGTCGTGGGCGATGGCAGCCCCTAACCCCGACCCCGCCCCGGTCACGAGAGCAACCTGGCCATCCAGAGCCGCGCCGTTGACCATGGTGGGCATCCTAGGGTGGGGGAATGCGCCACGAGCAGGCCAGCACCCCCAGCGCCGAGGGAGGCGACCGGATCTTCACCCTTCCCAACGTGATCACCGGGGTGCGCCTGTGTCTGCTGCCCGTCTTCTGGTGGCTCCTCTTCGACCAAGAGGACCGGCTAGGCGCCGCGCTCCTCCTACTCACACTGGGAACCACCGACTTTCTCGACGGGTACATCGCTCGTCGGTTTCACCAGATCTCCAACCTGGGAAAGGTGCTCGATCCGGTGGCCGACCGCGTTCTTTTCTTCGTAGGGGTAACTGCCATCTGGATCGACGGAAGCGTGGCCGGGTGGTTTGCCGCCGCTGTATTGGTGCGCGAGGTACTCGTAGCGGTGGCCACCATCGCCCTGGCGGCCCTCGGCGCCGCCCGCATCGACGTGACCTGGTTCGGGAAGGCCGGCACCTTCTGCCTCATGGTCGCCTTTCCGTTCTTTCTCGCCGGGGCCAGTTCGGTTCAATGGGCATCCCAGGTCACCACGGCGGCCTGGCTCATCGGCCTTCCCGGCCTCGGCCTGTCCTGGTTGGCCACTGCGTTGTACGTGCCCCTGGCGCGCCGAGCTCTGCGAGAGGGGCGATCAGCCCCCTCAACACCCCAGGTATCCTCGCCCTCATGAAAGCCGTGATCATGGCGGGGGGCGAGGGCACCCGACTGCGTCCCCTCACCTCCAACGCTCCTAAACCCATGATCTCGCTGGTCAACGCCCCGATGATGGAGCACGTCGTGACCCTTCTCCAACGACACGGTTTCGACGAGATCGTAGTGACGGTGGCCTTCATGGCCAACCACATCCGCACCTACTTCGGTGACGGCTCCGACTTCGGAGTGAAGATGGTCTACGCCACCGAGGACACGCCCTTGGGTACGGCCGGGTCGGTCCGCAATGCCATGGATGAGTTGACCGAGCGGTTTTTAGTGATCTCCGGCGACGTGCTCACCGATATTGATCTGTCGGCGGTGGTGGCGGAACACGAACGCACCAATGCTTTCGCCACCATTGGCCTCGTACGCGTCACGAACCCGCTCGAATTTGGCATCGTCATCACGCGACCTGACGGATCCATCGAGCAATTTCTCGAAAAGCCGTCGTGGGGGCAGGTGTTCAGCGACACCATCAACACCGGCATTTTTGTGCTCGAGCCTGGGATCTTCGATTACATCGATGCGGGCCGCCCGGTGGACTTCTCCTCGGAGGTGTTCCCGGCCCTCCTCGCCGATAGCCGCTTCCTCTGCGGCGCCATTGCGGAGGGTTATTGGGAAGACATCGGCACCTTGGAGAGCTACCTCTCCGCCCACAAGGACATCCTCGACGGTCACGTAGCGGTGAGGATCCCCGGTTTCAAGATGGGCGACGGCGTCCATGTGGGCGAAGGAGCCGAGATCCACCCCCAAGCAACCGTGGTAGGACCCGCCGTCATCGGGGAGAATTGCCGCATCGAAGCAGGTGTGCGCCTCGGTCCCTACACCGTGCTCGGCACCAACGTGCGGGTGCGGGCCAACACCGACCTCGAGCGGGCCATCGTGCACGACAACTCCTACCTAGGGGAGGGGGTGCGGCTGCGCGGTGCGATCATCGGCCGTTCCTGTGATCTACGGGGCGGCGTGCGGGCCGAGGAGGGTGTGGTGCTCGGCGACGAATGCTTCGTAGGGGAACACGCAGTGCTCGGATCCGGCGTAAAGGTGTACCCCTTCAAAACAGTTGAACAAGGGGCCGTGATCAATTCCTCGATCGTGTGGGAGTCGCGCGGGTCGCGGTCGCTCTTCGGTCGAGTGGGGATAGCCGGCCTCGCCAACGTCGACATCACCCCCGAGTTGGCCACCCGTGCCGCTATGGCCTTCGCCACCTCCCTGAAGAAGCACGCCACCATCGTCACATCACGCGATTCCAGCCGCACCGCCCGCATGCTCAAGCGCGCCATGATGGCTGGTGTCAACGCGGCGGGGGTCAACGTGCTCGACCTGGAGGTGGCGTCGGTACCGGTCACCCGCTTCATCGTGCGCCGGCCGGAACACGCCGGTGGCCTATCGATCCGTCTCGTAGAGGGCGACCCCCAATCCTGTGTGATCCGTTTCTTTGATGCCAACGGCGCCGATCTCTCCGAAGACCAGCAACGCAAAGTGGAGCGTCTCTTCGGTCGGGAAGACTTCCGCCGCGTGTTCCCCACCGAGATCGGCGACATCGGGTTTCCGCCCCGGTCCCTGGAGCAATACACCGCCGCCCTGGAAGCCACCGTGGACATCAACGCCATCCGGGACGCCAGGTTCAAGATAGTGGTGGATTACGCCTACGGCTCTACCTCCTTCGTGATGCCCAACATGCTGGCCAAACTGGGGGCCGACATCCTCGGGGTGAACCCCTACGCATCCACCCTCGGGGCCGCAAATTTCAACCGACACGTCCATGCGCAGGAAGTGGCCGCAGTGGTACGGGCCTCCGGCGCCCATCTCGGTGCCGTGCTGGACCCCGATGGCGAACACCTCACCTTGATCGATGATTCCGGCCGGGTCCTCACCCATGAGCAAGCGCTGCTGGCGTTGCTCACCCTGGTGAGCGGTCACCTGGCGGGGGAGACCATCGCCCTGCCGGTCACCGTAACCCGCCATGCCGAAGCCATCGCGGCGTCCCACGGCGTGGCGGTGCGCCGCACCAAGGTTTCCACCCCCGCCTTGATGCAAGCCGCGGCCGAGCCGGGGGTCGGCTTCGCGGCCAGTACCGACGGTGGGTTCATCGTCCCGGACTTCCTCCCCGCCTTCGACGCGGCCGCCAGCCTGGTGAAGGTGCTCGAGTTGCTGGCCCGAAGTGGCAGGCGCCTCTCGACCATCGTGGCGAGCCTTCCCCAGCCCCACCTCGCCCACGAGGCGGTCGTTACCCCCTGGGAGCAGAAAGGGATGGTGATGCGGTCTCTGGTGGAGATGAGCAAAGACCGTGAGGTGCAACTCATCGATGGCGTCAAGGTGCGTCACGACCAGGGTTGGGCGCTCGCTCTACCCGACCCGGAGGAACCGCTGACTCATGTCTGGGCCGAGGCCGATTCCGAATCCGACGCGAATGCCCTGGCGGGGGAGTACGCGCGACGTATCCGTCAGTTGCTCCGTTAGCGAACCCTCAACACGGCATCGAGGGTTCCGATAGCCTAGGGGGATGCACATACCGGACGACCTCCAGTATTCGCCCGACCACGAATGGATTCGCATCGAAGGCACTCGCGCCAGGGTGGGTATCACTGATTACGCCCAGGATGCTCTGGGCGAGGTGGTCTTCGTCGACCTTCCCGATGTGGGCACCGCGGTGACCGGGGGGGCATCAATCAGTGAGGTCGAGTCCACCAAGTCCGTGTCCGACATCTACGCACCACTGTCCGGAACGATCAGTGAGGTCAATACCGATCTCGGCGACGCGCCGGAACGACTGAACGAAGACCCCTACGGCGAAGGATGGATCTTTGTGGTCGACTTCACCGATGCCTCGCAGCTCGATTCCCTGCTCAGCGCCGCGGCGTATCGCAACCTGGTCGAGGGCTAGACAGCGTGGTCGAGACGACTTGTCCCCAGTGTGGACACCAGAACCCGCTGACCGGAAGGTTCTGTTCGTCCTGCGGCGCGAGCCTCACCCTCGCTGGTCAGGAGCACGACACCACCGTCTCGGGGTTGATCCCGATCGAAGGATCAGTTGAGGAGTTGGAGGTCGAACTGGCCAACATTCCCGCCGGCCTCGGGCTCCTGGTGGTCACTCGGGGACCCAACTCGGGTTCCCGCTTCGCCCTTGATGAACCGCTCGTCACCGTCGGCCGCCACCCCGAAAGCGTGATTTTCCTCGACGACATCACCGTGTCTCGTCGGCACGCGGAAGTGCGTCGAGTGACCGACGGGTACGAAGTGACTGATTCCGGGTCGCTCAACGGCACCTACCTCAACCGCCAGCGGGTTGAGTTGGCTCCGTTGACCCACGGAGATGAGATCCAAATCGGCACCTTCAAATTGCTCTTCCTGGTTGGTCTCTCATGACCCACGACGCGCCCGAACGTTCGCACCTGTCCATCGGAGAGGTACTCAACCTGCTCCAGGACGATTTCCCCGACGTCACCATCTCCAAGATCCGTTTTCTCGAAAGCCAGGGTCTGCTTGATCCTGAACGCACCCCGTCGGGTTATCGGAAGTTTTACGATGGCGACATCGAGCGCCTGCGTTGGATCCTGCGCCATCAGCGTGACCACTTCCTTCCCCTGAAGGTGATGAAGGACCGCCTCGAGGAAGCCACCGCAGCCGGACAGGTAGTACCGCCCGATGAGCCAGTCGTGGTGATCCCCAGTGGCCCGCCTTCCCTTTTCGAGGAAGTCACCCCCGCGGCGAGCGCCACCGCGGCGAGCCAGGACTCCACCCCCAAGCGGCCTCCGCCCTCCCGTCGACGCGAGCCCGAGCCCACTCGCGCTCGCCCTGCGCCCGCCATGCCCGAACTGCCCGCCCGCCCCTCGATCAACCCACTCGACGGGGGCGCCACGAGCGCAAGTTTTACGCGAGAGGAACTCTCCGCGGCGTCCGGCCTCAGTCCGGATGACCTCTCTAACCTGGCGGGGTTCGGCCTGCTGACCGGCCGGTCCGTGGCCGGGGAAACCTTCTACGACGGAGATGCCCTGGTGGTAGCCCTTACCGCCGCCGACTTCATGCGCTTTGGTATCGAGGCCCGCCATCTGCGGATGTACAAAGTGTCCGCCGAGCGGGAGGCGGGTTTCATGGAGCAAATCCTTATGCCACTACTCAAGCAGCGGAACCCCGCCGCGCGGGAGCAGGCTGCGGTCAATCTCGGGGAACTAGCGGGCCTCGGAGACCAAATGCGCTCGGCTCTCTTGCGGATCGCCCTGCGGGATTACACCGAACCTCGATAATCTCAGCGTTCGGAGCGCACCCGACGGTTCACTTGGATAGCCTGTCGGGGTGGCGATCAAGATGGAACTGGTAGGCATCGAGCTGGAGAAGCCTCCGAACATCCCCTGCCTTCTCCTACGTGAGTCCGCCGGCGACCATCGGATTCTGCCAATCTTCATCGGGGGCCCGGAGGCGGCGGCCATTGCCTTCGCCCTCGAGGAAGTGGCTACCCCTCGCCCGATGACCCATGACCTCATGAAAGACCTGCTCGACCGACTCGGTGCGCGCATCGAACGCGTCGTGGTAACCGAGCTCCGGGACAGCACCTTTCTTGCCGAGGTGATCCTGGCCCATGCCGGAGACGTGCAGTCCGTCTCGGCCCGTCCGTCTGATGCCATCGCCCTCGCCCTGCGTTTCGGTGCCCCGGTGTTTGCCGAGGAAAGCGTGCTCAACGCCGCGGGCCGGCAGGTCGGACGGGCCGTGCCCGAAGGGATCGTTGATGAATTCAAGAATTTCATCGAACAGGTCAAGCCAGAAGACTTCGACTCCTAACCGGGCCGAGACCCCCTAAGCAAGGCTGCGGCGCGCCGGTGGGCGAAACAGGTATTCTCACGAGGTGGTCGGTCGCCTGTCGTTTGCTGGGAGCTTGGTGGTGGCCGCGCTCGTGCTTACCGGCTGCGGCCCCTCGTCCTATGAGGTCTACCTGCGCTGTGGTGATCCGGGCCTCATCGCGAGTTCCACGGGCCCCGTCACCGACCCGGCCTTGCGGGAAATCTCCGGCATCGTCGCCGGCCGCGTCAACCCCTCACAATGGTGGGTGCACAACGACTCGGGCGATAGCGCCCGGTTGTTCGCTCTCGACAACCAAGGCGCGGTCACTCGGCAGTATCAGCTGACCGGGGCGATGGCGGTGGATTGGGAGGACCTCGCCATTGGGCGTGGTCCCTTGGCTAACACCACCTATCTCTACGCCGCCGACATCGGAGACAACTCGTCGGCGAGGGCCGAGATTGTGGTGTACCGCGTGCCGGAACCCGTCGTCACCCCGGGGCCTGCGATCGCCTTGGGGGGAGTGGAAATTCTCCGACTCCGATACCCCGATGGCGCCCACAACGCAGAGGCGCTACTGGTGGACCCCACCACGGGCGACCTCGTCATCGTTGAAAAGAAACAGGCCGGAGGGGTGATTGGCGTGTACCGGACGGCCGGAAATCCCGCCGCCGGCAGCCTCACCACCCTGGAGCGAGCGGGGGAGATCAACGTGGGAACCGGCGTGAGCAATGCCGTGACCGGGGCCTCGATTTCCGAAAGCGGCTCCGAGATCGCCCTGCGCGTGTACAGCGGCACCCGTATCTTCGCCCGCGGCGCCGGCCAAAGCGTCACCCAGGCCATGGCCGACGTCGCTTGCAACGGCCCGACCCCGCCTGAGGTTCAGGGCGAAGCCATCGCGTTCGAGGCCGACGGGAGCGGGTACGTCACCATCAGTGAAGGGACCGGCCAGACACTCCATCACTACCGCATCCCCTAGCGGGAGACCCCCGGCGGCACGGCGGGTGAGGAGACCACACAATGACCGTTGACGGCGACTCTTACGGCTCGTAACCTCCTCGGGCACAACGACATCAGTGTAACTCCACTGGTGTTACTTGCCCGAGTTACCCATTCGGGCCCGCTACCACCGAGGGACGCCTGTTATGAGCACAGAGGGATTTAGCGGTCGAGAGGCCGCCGACATTGTTGGCATCACCTACCGCCAACTCGATTACTGGGCCCGCACCGACCTGATCCGGCCGTCGCTCGCCGATGCCAAGGGGAGTGGTTCGCGGCGACGCTACTCCTACAAGGACCTCATCGAGTTGCGCATGATCAAGACCCTGATCGATGCCGGACAACGCCTCGACCGGGTGCGTTCCGCCTTTGAATATTTGCGTGACCTGGGCGACGATTTGTCGGCCGCTCAATTGGTGATTGCGGGGGACAGCGTTGTGCTCGTGCGCCCCGGCGAGAATCTGATTGACGTCGTCAATAAGTATCAGGGACAGGGGGTACTCAACCTTCTCGCCCTCGACGGCGTGGTGGAGCAGGTTGATGCCGCCATCTTGGAACTGCGCCCCCTCGCCAACCCACCGGCCTCCGAGGATGGCGTCACCTCAATCGCCCGATAGGTTCATAGCGGTGAATCCGCGAACCTCTCCCCTCGATGCCGCGCATCGAGCCCTGGGGGCCAAGATGGTGCCCTTCGGCGGCTGGGACATGCCCTTGTCCTATGGCGAGGGCACCCTCGCAGAGCATCGGGCCTGTCGCTCCGACGCGGTGGCCTTCGACGTGAGTCATCTCGGTACGGTGCGAGTCCAGGGCCGAGATTCCTTCGCCCGCCTCCAGGCGGCGTTTACCAACGACCTCACAAAGATCACCCCCGGCCGAGCCCAATACACCCACCTGCTCAACGAAGCCGATGCCTCAGTCCTCGACGACATCATCGTGTGGTGGATCGCCGAAGACATCTTCGACGTGATGCCCAATGCATCCAACACCCATGACGTCGTGGGCGCGATCGGCGGCAACGACGTGACCGCCTCTCGCGCCATCATCGCCGTGCAGGGCCCGGGGGCCCGGTCCCGCCTGGCCACCATTGCCCCCGAAGCGGCGGCCATCGGCCGCTTTCGCGTGGGGACCGCCCCGGTGGCAGGGGTCACCTGTGTCGTGGCCGGCACCGGCTACACCGGGGAAGACGGCGTTGAGTTGGCCGTGACGGCGGCGGAAGCACACATCGTCTGGGATGGCCTGCTGGCCGCCGGCGTCGTGCCGGCCGGGTTGGGCGCACGGGACACGCTGCGGCTGGAGGCGGCTCTTCCCCTCCACGGTCACGAACTCGGCTCCGGCATCACCCCACTGCAGGCCGGCCTGGCTTGGGTGGTGGCCTGGGATAAGGAGGGTGGCTTCTCCGGGCGCGACGCCCTGCTGGCCGAGCGAGAGCGCGGCGTCGCCCGGCACCTCCGAGGACTAACGGTGGAGGGTCGGCGGCCACCGAGAGCTGATCAGTCCGTGCTGGTGGGCGAGGCGTCGGTAGGGGTGGTGACCAGCGGCAACTTCTCCCCGATGCTTGGGCACGGGATCGCCCTGGCCTTCCTGCCGCCGGATCTGGCGGTCGGTACCGAGGTCGTCATCGACGGGCGCGGGGCCCAGATGCCCGCCCGGGTGGTAGCCACTCCTTTCATCCCTCGGCCCTAGCTCCAACGGGGGGCCGGTCACTCGGAAGCATGATGCGACTGAATTGCCTCCATCACGGCGGCGGTGGCCGCCGACATGAACTCGGGCCGATGCTCGGCCGCCCAATCTCGGCTCGCCGCAGCTGACACAGCCGACCCCTGGAACTCTGGGAAGACGTAACGGGCCAACAATTCGTAACTGTGCCAGGTGGCTTCACGGTCGGCCCACTCATGCGCCATGTTGAGAAAGGTGCCGAAGCCGCCCGACTGCTCGACCAGTCGGGCGATCTGGGCTTTGGCATCCTCCACCGTGCCGATCACCGCAAACCCCGAGGCGTTCATGGCATTGGCCATCTCCTCCACATCGGTGGTGTCCGGGCCTAATGGCAGAGCGGCGACCCGCTGAAAATAATCCACCCACTGGGGGAGTCCGAAACCCACGTCGCGGTAGGCCTGTTCTTTCGTGTCGGCAATATGCATCGGACCGACGAGACGCCACTTTTTCCGATCCACCGAGGTACCGAAGGCTGCGCTGCGCTCCTCCATCACGTTCCAATGAGAGCCCAGCACATCAAACCCGCCCTGATTGGTGGCCCCCAGCGACAGCAGCGACACGCCGTGCTTGCCGGCCAACCGGGGGCCCGACGGCGAGATCTGCGCCGCCACGGCGATCTCGAAACAGGGCTGCGAGTAGGGCCGCAACTGGAGGCGCGCATCACGCAGGGTGAACCAACTGCTTTCGTGGGTTACCGGGGCCGCCCCTTCCAAGAGGGCCAGGATCACCTCGAGGGCCTCTTCCATCATCTCCCGTTGTCGACTCACGTCGATCCCCATCATGAAGGCGTCCGACGGTAAGGCACCCGGCCCCACCCCGAACATCACCCGACCGCGGGTGAGGTGGTCGAGCAGCACCATTCGGTCGGCCAGCATCAGGGGCTGGTGGTAGGGGAGCGAGCTCACACCGGTGCCGAGGCGAATGTGTTGGGTGCGTTGGGCCGCCGCCGCAATGAACACCTCCGGGCTGGCGATGATTTCGTAGCCCGCTGAGTGGTGCTCGCCAATCCAGACTTCATCAAAACCCAGGGCATCGAGGTGAACCACTAGGTCGAGATCGCGCTCAAGGGCCAGGGTGGGATTTTGGCCCACCGGGTGAAACGGGGCCAGGAACACACCGAAGGAAAGAGGCCAGTCCATAACCCCAGCCTAGGGCAGCGCGAACCGGGCTCCGGCGGGGTGGATCAGGCCAGTTGCCGGGCGATGGTTCCCGTGTCGTAGTAGTAGCGGGCGCCCATAAGATCCGCCTCCTGAAACTGGAATACGGCGGCCACCCGGCAACGGAAGCGCCGGCCGGTGGCCGGGAACTGCGCCCGAGAGCCCAGGTGGGATCCCCTCATCCACATCTCGACCACCATCGACCCCTCGGAGTGGTGGCTATCGATCATCTCGAAAGCCAGGTCGGGGAAAGTGGCAAAGGTGGTCTCGTGATAACGCCGAACTTGATCGGCCCCATCGAACACCCGTTGGTTCCCCACCAGTTCGTAGCGCGGATGGGTAAAACAGGCCAAGGCCGCCTCCACGTCCTGCTGATTGAGGGCCGCCAGCAAGTCCGCTACCACCGCGGCTCGGTGATCACGAAGCTTGGATCCGATCGGGCTCACAGACACGTCGAGACCCGCCGGGCTCAGTCGAGAAGGTCGGGCTGGTCCGCCACGATCTTGTCGTAGAGCGGCTGGAAACTGAACCAGCCGGCGAAGGGACTCCCCACTTGGTCGCGGGTGAGGCGGGCCATCTCAGCGTCGATTTTCACCGGCATCCCGGCGGCTTCGGCCATCAACTGCACCTCGCACGAGCGTTCCATCGTGATGAACAGCCATGCCGCCTCATCCACCGACCGCCCCACCGTGAGAATCCCGTGATTACGGAGGATGGCCGCCTTGTGCTCGCCGAGTGCATGGGCGATGCGTTTGCCCTCTTCAACATCGATGACCACCCCGGTGTAGTCGTCGAAGAGGCCGTGGGCCTCGAAGAACGTGCAGGCATCCTGGGTGACCGGGTCGAGCAGTCGCCCGAGGGTGGACCACGCCCGACCAGCCTTGCTGTGGGTGTGGGCGGCGGCCTGCACGTCAGGTCGGGCGGCGTGCACCTGCGAATGAATGGCAAAAGCAGCCACGTTCACCGGCCAGTCCCCCTCCACTACCTCTCCTTGATGGTTGACCAAGATCAGGTCCGAGGCTCGGATAAGCCCGAAGGACAACCCGAACGGGTTTACCCAGAAGCAGTCGGTGCGCTCCGGATCGCGAGCGGTGAGGTGACCAGCCACCCCCTCGTTGAAACCGAATCGATCGAACAGCCGAAAGGCCGCCGCCATGCGTTGTTTGATGTGGGTGCGTTCCTGCTCGGGAGAGGCGAACTCGGGCAGGGTATGGGGGCGGTCGGGACGAATCACGGGGCTACCTCCGGGGAAGCACGGAACGACCGCAGCCTACGTCGTGCAGTGGCGTGAGGTGCGTTCCGATGGCGGGCACCCGGCGGAACCTTGCTGGGCGGCTACCGCCGGCTTCCCCCTGCTTGCCCCAACCGCCCATAATAACCGTTACGTCAAGTTGCGCCTTCTCCGAGGGGAACCCCTAACAACGGCATGGCCGCGTCGATCACCCACTCGAGCGCCTCACGCGCTTCGCCACCATCGCCGAGGTCTCGCCGGGCGTCTTCTATCGCGCACTCCAGCACAAACAACTTGTCTCGCAGTTCTTCCAATTCCCGTCGCGTGATCACCAATTCGGATTCGGCCAATCCGGCTTCCTGCGCCCGTAATCGGCTGATGTAATCCCGTTGGCGACACGCCGGTGCGCAAAACAGCCGGGGCCGCCCGGGGCCGCTGGTTTTAGGGAAGGCCCGGCCGCACCAGCGGCAGGGTTGGGTAGGGGAGGATAATGTCACTGACGTAAACCATAGTCATCGGCAGTCACTCCAGCGGGTTCTTGCCCGGGTAGCATGATCGGGCTGACGAACCCGTGTGGGAGAGTCCCGATGCGTGCCCCTCGGGGCGGGTGATCGGGCGCCGAAGGTGCAAACGCCCCGTAACCTCTCAGGCTCCAGGACCACACGGGGGAGGCGACGCTGAAGCCCCCCGGGGTGACAGCGGGGGACCAACCCCACCCGCCCCCACAACCTCGGAGCCGTTGTTGAACCCTCAACCAGCCATCACCTTTGCCGATCGACACATCGGCCCACGCCCGGATGAAGTTGAGCACATGCTCGCCACCCTCGGCGTCGCCACGCTCGGCGAACTCATCGATCAGGCCGTACCGAAAACCATCCGCAACGACCAACCGTTGTCGTTGCCCGACGCCCGCTCCGAGCCCGAGGTGCTGGCGGCACTGGGACAGCTAGCGGCGCAGAACACCGTGATCACATCGCTTATCGGCGCGGGCTACTACGGCACCCACACCCCCGGTGTCATTCTGCGAAACGTACTGGAGAACCCCGCGTGGTACACGGCCTATACGCCGTATCAGCCCGAGATCAGCCAGGGCCGGCTGGAGGCCCTCCTCAACTTCCAAACCATGGTCACCGACCTCACCGGCATGGACATCGCCAACGCCTCGATGCTCGATGAGTCGACCGCCGCCGCCGAAGCTATGACCCTGATTCGGCGTTCCACCAAGCATCGCTCCACCAAATTCTTCGTCGACAACCAGACGCATCCCCAAACCATTTCGGTGCTAGCCGCCCGGGCGGAACCAATCGGCATCCAACTCGTCGTGGCCAACTGCGCCACTCTCGATGCCACCGATGTGTTCGGGGCCCTACTCCAACATCCCGGCACCCACGGGGAAGTACGCGACCTCTCCCCCACTATCGCCGCCGTACACGCCAGCGGAGGCCTGGTGGCCGTCGCCACCGACTTGCTGGCCTGCACGGTGCTCACGCCACCGGGTGAGCAAGGGGCCGATGTGTGTATCGGCTCCACCCAACGCTTCGGTGTGCCCCTCGGCTACGGCGGTCCCCATGCCGGGTTCCTCGCTACCCGCGACGCCTTGCGCCGCTCCATGCCCGGTCGCCTGGTGGGGGTGTCGGTCGACGCCGCCGGTCGGCCCGCCCATCGCCTCGCGCTGCAAACCCGCGAACAGCACATCCGTCGAGAGAAGGCCACGTCGAACATCTGCACCGCTCAGGTGTTGCTCGCCGTCACGGCATCCATGTTCGCGGTGTACCACGGGCCCGAAGGCCTGCGACACATCGCCGAGCAGGTCCACCACCGCACCGCTCGCCTGGCGGCGGGTCTGCGCGCCGCCGGATTCGAACTCACCGCCGATGCCTTCTTCGACACGCTCACCCTGCGATGCCCGTCGCGAGCCGACGAACTGCTGGCGGCGGCCCTGGCCCACGGGCTCAACCTTCGCCGCCTCGACGACGACACCATCGGGATCTCCCTGGATGAGACCACCGGCGAAGACGTTCTCGCCGCCCTGGCCGCCGCCCTGCATCTGGTGATACCGGCTCACGCGGATGGTGCCATCCCTGCCACCTTGGCTCGCACCACGTCGTTCCTCACCCACCCGGTGTTCTCGACGTACCGCTCCGAGACCGACATGTTGCGATACCTGCGTTCGCTGTCGGACCTCGACATCGCCCTCGACCGCTCCATGATCCCGTTGGGTTCTTGCACGATGAAACTCAACGCCACCACCGAGATGACCGCGGTCACCTGGCCCGAGTTCGGGAACATCCACCCCTTCTCCCCCACCGACCAAGCCCTGGGCTATCGAGAACTCATCACCACCCTCGAGGCGTGGTTGGCGGAAATCACCGGCTACGACAAGGTGTCGATCCAACCCAATGCCGGATCACAGGGCGAGTTGGCCGGCCTCCTCGCCATCCGTGGCTACCACGCCTCCCGCGGGGAAGCCGCCCGCAGCGTGTGCCTCATTCCCTCGTCCGCCCACGGCACCAACGCCGCCTCGGCGGTGATGGCCGGGATGCGGGTGGTCGTGGTGGCCTGTGATGACGACGGCAATGTTGATGTCGCCGATCTCGAGGCCAAGGTGGTGGAGCACGCCAACGATCTCGCCGTGCTCATGGTCACCTACCCCTCCACCCACGGCGTGTTCGAGGAGCGGATCACCGACCTCTGCGACCTGGTGCACCGTCACGGTGGACAGGTGTACATCGACGGCGCCAACCTCAACGCCCTCGTCGGGGTAGCCCGACCAGGCTGGTTCGGCGGTGACGTGAGCCATCTCAATCTCCACAAAACCTTCTGCATCCCCCACGGTGGCGGCGGACCCGGGGTGGGTCCGGTGGCGGTGCGAGCCCACCTGGCTCCGTTCCTACCCAACCACCCCCTCCTGGCCGAAGCGGGCCCGGCGACAGGCCCCGGGGCCATCTCCGGTGCGCCTTATGGGTCGGCATCGATCCTGCCGGTCTCGTGGGCCTTCATAGCGCTCATGGGGCCCGACGGGCTGCGTCAGGCCACCGAATTGGCGATCCTCAACGCCAACTATGTGGCGGATCAACTCCACGCTGCGTACCCCGTGCTCTACACCGGTGATCACCGACGAGTAGCCCACGAGTGCATCCTTGACCTCCGCCCCATCACCGCCGCCACCGGCGTCACCGTGGACGATGTGGCCAAGCGGCTCATCGACTTCGGATTCCACGCCCCCACCATGAGTTTCCCGGTGGCGGGCACGTTCATGGTGGAACCCACCGAGTCCGAATCCCTGCCCGAACTGGACCGTTTCATCCAGGCCATGCTCGCCATCCGCGAGGAAATCGCCGCCATCGAACGTGGTGAAGTGCCCCACGACACCAGTGCCTTGGCCCAGGCCCCCCATACCGCCGAGGAGATCCTCGTGGCGGAATGGGATCGCCCCTACAGCCGGGAGCAAGCGGCCTACCCGCTTCCCTCCCTTCGCCACGGGAAGTATTGGCCCCCGGTGAGCCGCATCGACGGCGGCCATGGCGACCGCAACCTCATCTGCGCCTGTCCCCCACCCGAGGCGTACGAGACCTGACGCCAGCGGGCCCGTCGGCCGGTTGGTGACCCCATCCCCGCCGCCTATCCTGTGCCCATGGCCTCTGATGAGCAACGAGCACTGGGACTAGCGGCGTTTCTGGGCACGGCGGGCGTGATGCATTTCGTACGACCAGAAGCCTTCGACATCATCGTGCCCGACTGGATGCCGGGGTCCAAGCGCACCGTCACCTTGGTGAGCGGAGGCATCGAGATAGCCGGTGCGCTCTTGGTGGCCAACCGGCGCACCCGGAAACTGGGTGCCGTGGTGTGCCTGCTGACCTTCATCGGGGTGTACCCGGCGAACCTCCAGTCCGCCATCAGCGGAGGTACCGCTGACGCGCCGGCGCCGTTCAACTCAGCCGGCGCCGCCTGGGCCCGCCTGCCGCTCCAGATCCCCATGATCCGCTGGGCCCGCCGGGTGTATCAAGACCAAAACTAGAGGACCAGTTCGGCGATCTCCTCCAGCATGAACGGCGGCCCGCTCACGAGCAACTGCGTGACGCAGCTCTCGCGCCAGGCCTCCAGGTCGTCCCGTACCTTGTCCTTGGGGCCGATCAAATACACGTCTTCCACCATGGCGGTGGGCACGTAACCGGCGGCTTCGGCCTTGCGCCCGTCGAGGTAGGCCTCCTGGATCTTGTCGCACTCGGCCTCGTAGCCGAGGCGCACGAACACATCGCGGTGGAAGTTGCGGTCCTTGGCCCCCATGCCGCCCACATAGAGCGCCAGGGTGGGGCGCAGGAGATCGGCGCAGGCTCCCACGTCGTCGCCCAAGATGGTGGGCACCACACAGGCCACCTCAAAGGTCTCCGCACCCTGTCGGGCACCCGGCCGGGCGAATCCCTCCGCCAGTGCCTCCCGGTAGAACCCATCGGCCTTCGGTGAGAAGAACATCGGAAGCCACCCGTCACAAATCTCGGCCGCCAGCGCAACGTTCTTCGGACCTTCCGCACCCAGGTAAATCGGAATGTCGGTGCGCAGCGGGCGCACAATCGACTTGAGGGGCTTACCGAAACCGGTACCCCCCACTAGCGGCATCTGGTAGTGGTCGCCCACGTACTCAACGGGCTTGTCGCGCTTGAGGATGGCCCGAATGATCTCGACGTACTCACGGGTGCGGGCCAAGGGCTTGGCGTACTCCTGGGCGTACCACCCCTCCACCACCTGCGGGCCGCTCACCCCCAGCCCCAGAATGAATCGGCCTCCGGTGAGATGATCCATGGTGATGGCAGTCATGGCCGTAGATGCCGGCGTGCGCGCTGAGATCTGGGTGATGGCCGTGCCCAACTCCACGCGCTCGGTGGCACTCCCCCACCAGGCCAAGGGCGTGAAACAATCCGAGCCGTAGGCCTCGGACATCCAGACACTCTTGAAGCCGAGTCGCTCGGCGGCGGCGACCTGCTCGGCGGCGTCGGGCGGGGGGCCAGAGGAGGGCCAATATCCGATGATGAGTCCGAGGTCCATAGGACGCCACCGTAGTCTGGATACCCCTCAGACTAGAACCTGTTCTAGTCTGAGGGGTATGGGTTTTCCTTCCGACGTTGGCGTCATCGACCTGATGCTGGGCATTCCCGAAGGCTCCAAGAAGGAGTGGTACGGATTTCTGCGGGCCGGCCTGATGGACGACGAATCCAAGGCCATGGAGTTCCCGGCGCAATACATGTTCAAAGACGTCCCCCAGGACATGGATGCCGACGCCGATCCCGTGGCGGTGGTCCTCGGCGAGATGGACCACTTCGGGATCGAGCGGGCGATGCTCGGCGTGAGTTTTGCCCGTGCCACTTCCACCCGGGCGGTCACCGAACACCCTGACCGGTTCTTTGCCTCCTACGAGGTGAACCCCAACCTTGGGATGCAGGCCGTGCGCGATCTCGTCAAGGCCTACGAAACTCTCGGCATCAAAGCGGCCAGCGCGTTCCCCGCCGGCATGACCCCGCAGGTCCCCATCAACGACAAGCGCTTTTACCCGATCTACGCCAAGTGCATCGAACTCGACATCCCCATCTGCATCACCACCGGGGTGCCCGGACCCCGGGTGCCCATGCTCTGCCAGAAAACTGAGTTACTCGACGAGGTGTGCTGGTTCTTCCCCGAACTCAAGATCGTGATGCGCCACGGCGCCGAGCCCTGGGATGCCCTGGCGGTGAAGTTGATGCTCAAGTGGCCGAACCTCTATTACTCCACCTCGGCCTTCGCCCCTCGCTACTACCCGCCGACCATCATCGACTTCGCCAACAGTCGTGGTGCCGACAAGGTGATGTACGCCGGGTACTTCCCCATGGGCCTTTCCCTCGAGCGCATCTTCTCGGAACTTCCCCATGTGCCCCTCAAGGATGACGTGTGGCCGAAGTTCCTCCGTCACAACGCCGTGCGGGTATTCAACCTGGAGACCTCATGACCCTCGCCGTGGAAACCCCCGAGCGTTCCCCGTTCCCGGTTCCCTTCGGATGGTTCTGCATCGGCTACCCCGAAGACTTTCCTCTCGCCCTACCCCGCGCCATCTTCTACTTCGATCGGCACTTGGTGGCCTGGCGTGATGAGACCGGCGAGCTCCACGTGCAGGATCCGTTCTGCCCTCACCTCGGGGCTCATCTCGGCCACGGTGGCTCGGTGGAGGGATGCGAGATCAGGTGCCCCTTCCACGGGTGGACCTTCGACGCCACCGGCACCAACACCAACATCCCCTACTCCGAACGCGTGAACAAGAGAGACACGCTGCGCACCTTCCCGGTGATGGAAGTGAATGGTGTGAGCCTCGTCTGGTATCACCCCGACGCCGCGGTGGAGCCGATGTGGGAGATCTCCCCCCTCGCGGAGTTTCACGGTGATCCGGAGTGGTCCACGAACGTTCGCACCGAACACACCGTGGAGGCGCCCTGGCAGGAAATGGCCGAAAACGGCGTGGACTCAGCCCACTTCCGCTTTGTCCACAACACGGCGGATGTACCGGAGTTGGTGAGTTACGAGACCGGTTTCCCGGGCACCATGATGAAGTCGGTCCAGAAGTTCGTGACCCCCCGAGGGGTGATGGAGGGCCGCATCGACTCTGAGCAGGTAGGTCCGGGGCTGGCCATCGTGCGATTCGGCGGGATCGTGGACACGGTAAGCCTGGCGGCCACCACCCCCATCACCGCCAACCGCTGCATCACCCGCTTCAACTTCCGTTTCAAGACGATGGGCGACGAAGAGACCACCCAAAACGTGGGTCACGCCTTCGTGCGCGAAGTAAACAAGCAGTTCCTGGAGGACAAGCCAATCTGGGAACACAAGGCCCACCTGGTGCGTCCAGCCCTGGCCGACAACGACGGTCCCTTCATGAAATTCCGTAAGTGGGCCGCCCAGTTCTATGCCGAGGGCGTCAACGCAGAACGCACGGTATTCGCCCCACCGTGGTGGCCCGAGCGCGCCGACGAGGCGCCCGCCAAAGCCACCGCCAGCGCTCGCCTCGGCGGCTCCTGACCAGCCGGAGGCCGGGGCCCGCCGCGCCGGGTGCAGCGAATCATTACCCCAGAAGGCTGCGGTCTCCCGCCGTGGCGCCCCCGTCGACGGACCATTCGGCGCCGGTGACATAACTCGCTTCGTCCGAGGCCAGGAAGGTCACCACCTTGGCGATCTCGTCGACGTGGCCGAAACGACCCATCGGCAGGCTCTTGGCAAACAGAGTCTCGTTGGGCTCCTGGCCCGGCAGGCGGGTCATGGGCGTATCCACCCCTCCGGGGTGCAGCGAGTTCACCCGGATGCCGCGCTTGCCTAGGTCCATCGCCGCGGTCTTGGACAACCCGCGCACCGCCCACTTGCTCGACACGTAGGCCCCGAGCGCCGGCAACCCCATGATCCCGCCGTTGCTGGAAATGTTGATGATCGAGCCGCCGCCCGCCCGACGCATCGATGGCGTAACCGACTTCATACCGATCATCGTGCCCATGAGGTTCACATCGATCACCCGACGGAACTTCTCGACATCTTGGTATTCGATGGAGCCGAAATCCAAGATCCCGGCGTTGTTCACCAGCACCGTCACCGGGCCGAAGCGTTCCTCGGCGTCGGCCACCGCGGCGATCCACTCCTCTTCCGAGGTCACGTCGAGGTGGCGGTAGGCGGCCGCCGCGCCGAGGTCGGCGGCCACCGCCTCCCCTTCGGCGTCCAACACATCGGTGAGCAGCACCGACGCCCCTTCGGCCACCGCGTGACGCGCCTCGGCCTCACCCTGCCCCCGGGCTGCCCCGGTGATGATGGCTACCTTGCCTTCCAATCGGCCCGTCATGGCTTGTCGGCGCCAACCACCCACATCGCAAAGAACTGCGAGCCTCCGCCATAGGCATGCCCAACGCCAGTGCGCGCGTCGGGAACCTGATGGTCACCGGCCATGCCCCGCACCTGCAACGCCACCTCGGCAAAGCGCAGCATGCCCGACGCCCCAATCGGATTCGACGACAGCACCCCGCCGGACATGTTCACCGGCAGGTCTCCATCGAGCGCGGTGACGCCATCTTCGACGTACTTCCAGCCCTCTCCGCTCGGGGCGAAGTGGAGGTTCTCCAGCCACATCGGCTCGAACCAGGAGAAGGGCACATACATCTCCACGCAGTCCACCTGCCGACGGGGGTCAGTGATCCCGGCCTGCTTGTACACGTCAGCGGCACAGTCGCTCCCGCCTCGAGGCAACACGGGATCGCGGTCGGCCGACATCGTGGGCTCGGATCGCATGGCCGTGCCCTGGACCCAAGCCACGGGCTTGGTAGACCGGTCGGCCACGACCTCACTGGCCAACACCATCGCGCAGGCCCCATCGGAACTAGGACAGGTCTCGGCGTAGCGGATCGGATCCCACAGCATCATCGAGTCCTTGATGGAGTCGAAACTGATCTCGGGTTCGTGGAGATGGGCGTAGGGGTTTTTCAGCGCATTGAGGCGATCCTTGAGGGCTACCAGGATCCCGATGTGGTCGGGCGCATTCGAGCGAGCCATGTACGAGCGGATGTGGGGTGCGAAGTAGCCCCCCGCACCCGCGTGCAATGGCGGCTGGAACGGAATAGGCATCGACAGCGCCCACATCGCCTCGCTCTCGCTCTGTTTCTCGAAGGCCACCGTGAGCACTCGTTGATGAATACCTGCCTGCACCAACTGCGCCGCCACGATGGCCGTGGATCCGCCCACCGACCCGGCGGTGTGCACCCGGAACAGCGGCTTGCCCGTGGCCCCGAGGGCGTCGGCGAGATACAACTCCGGCATCATCACCCCCTCGAAGAAATCGGGGGCCTTGCCCACCACCACGGCGTCGATGTCTGACCAGGTCATCTCGGCGTCGGCGAGGGCTCGAGTGGCCGCCTCCCGCACGAGACCGGCCATGGATACATCACCGCG
>CAMDIH010000022.1 GCA_945898515.1 Candidatus Neomicrothrix parvicella RN1
GGAGCGGGAGCTGGAGCTGGAGCTGGAGCCGTCGCGGACCGGATCGGCTCATCGTCAACCCGGCGGGGCGGAACGGGCCGCCCACTACCACTGGAGGTGACCAGGCGGGCAGGAGGACGCGACGGGGCTGGCGGGACCGGAGCCGGAGCCACCGTCTCGACGAGAACCGGAGCAGCAACCGGAGCCGGAGCGGGAGCGGGATCCGGAGCGGCAACCGGAGCCGGAGCGGGAGCCGGAGCGGTGGCTGCCTTGGTGGCCTTGGTGGCCTTGGTGGCCTTGGTGGCCTTGGTGGCCTTGGTGGCCTTGGTGGCCTTCGGGGGCTCCTCCGGCTGCACCTCCCGAACCATTCCCTCCCGCTCGGCCTTGCGCCGGACGCGGTCGACCTGCGCATCTTCGATACTCGAAGAATGCGTTTTGACGCCGATCCCCAGTGATCCGCAGAGGTCGAGCGTTTCCTTATTCGTCATCCCGAGCTCCTTGGCGAGCTCGTGTACGCGCTTCTTGGCGGCCAAGGTCCTGGTTCAGTCCTTTGTGGTTGCTCTATGAGGGCGCGGGCTGCCAACGGGCGGCACCACGGCGTTCTATCCTCGCACGAACCGCCGGGTTGGGACGATTCCGAGGGGTAACCGGGTCGATCACCTCAGGGGTCGGGGCTCGGCCAGAGGGCAAGGACCGCCGCTGGGGCCACCGGCACCCGCAGGGCTTTGGCAAAGGCATTCCGCTTCGCCGCCTTCTGCACGCATCCGGGAGCATCGGCGCAGATCCAGGCACCACGGCCCGGAAGGCCTCGACCGATCAGCAGGCTACCCCCCGGTCCGCCGACCACTCGCACGAGGTGCGAAGGGGCCGCCCGACGACGGCACCCCACGCACATGCGGCGTCTCTCGGCGGTCGCTACTGCGTCTCCTCAGCCGCGGCGGGTGCCACTTCCGCCTCCACTACTTCCTCCACCGACTCCTCACTGTCCGCCTCCACCGTGGGGTGCGCCCATTCCTCCGCCGACAGGGCCGGTCCGCCCTCCGCGGGTACCCAAACCTGCTCTCCGGAGGCGGCATCCACCACCCACTCACCTTGGGCCCACTCCTCGCCCTGGTAGGCCTCTTCGTCGGCGATCATCGTCTCGCTCTTGATGTCGACCCGCCATCCGGTGAGCCGAGCAGCGAGGCGAGCATTCTGGCCCTCCTTACCAATGGCCAGCGACAGTTGGAAGTCCGGCACGATCACTGTGGCGGTGCCCGTCTCGATGTCGATGCGGACCTCCTTCACTTTGGCCGGCGACAGCGCCTTCATCACAAAATCGTACGGATCCTCCGAGAAGGGAACGATGTCGATCTTCTCGCCGTTGAGTTCGTTGACGACCTGCCGAACCCGAGCCCCACGGGCGCCCACGCACGCCCCCACCGGATCCACGTTGGCGTCGTTGGACCAAACGGCGATCTTGGTGCGATGCCCCGGCTCGCGAGCGCACGCCTTGAGTTCCACCACCCCTTCGGCAATCTCGGGAACCTCGAGCTTGAACAGTTCCAAGATCAGGCCCGGGTGCGTGCGCGACACCACGATCTGCGGGCCCTTGGACGTGCGACGCACCTCCACGATGTAGGCCTTGAGCCGAGTGTTGGGAGCGGGACGCTCGTAAGGGACCTGCTCGGCTTGGGGCAGCAGCGCCTCCACCCGCCCCAGATCCAGCAGCGTGTAGCGGCTGTCGGTCTGCTGGATAATCCCGGTCACGATGTCGCCTTCGCGACCGGCGTACTCCGAGTACTTCAGTTCGCGCTCAGCCTCACGAATCCTCTGCGTCATGACCTGCCGGGCAGTGGTGGCGGCGATCCGACCAAAATCGTCGGGGGTCACATCCAGTTCGGGCCCATAGGGCTCGCCGTCCTCGTCAATCTCCTGGGCAAACACGCGAATGTCGAAGCTGCCCGGGTCGATGGTGACCCAGGCGTACTCATTGGCGTTCGGCATCCGCTTGTAGGCCGACTCGAGAGCATCAGCGAGGGCGCCGAGCAGCGCCTCCACCGAGATTCCCTTGTCGATCGCCAGTGCCGCCAGAGCTTCTCCCATGTCGATGTTGCTCATGAACTCGCCTTCTTTCCTGTCTTCTTGGGCTGGCCGCCCCACTCGAAGGTGGTGCGGGCCCGTTCGATGTCGTCAAAGCGCACGGTGTGGCGCTCGTCGTGGACGTCTTGCACGGTGACTGAGGTGTCGTCGGCCGCGGCGATGGTGCCCTCCACCCGGCGCTCACCGTCGGTGCCGGGCTTCGTCTTGATCTTCACGTTGGAACCGATGGCACGACCGAAATGGTCCGGGGTGCGCAAGGGGCGCTCAAGACCGGGCGTGCTCACCTCCAGGGCGTAGTTCCCGTCGATGGGGTCGTGCTCGTCGAGCGCTCGAGAGATCACCCGGGCCACCCGGGCCACTGCACCCATATCCGCACCGCCAGGACAGTCCACCAGCACCTGAAGCACGCCGTTGGCCAGGTCGAGGTCGTAAAGATCGAGGCCAGCGGCCTCGACAAGGGGCACCACGATCACTCCAACCCGGTCGATCACAGTCATGGCACTCCGTCACCTCCTCCCTGACACAGCAACGGCGCGGGCCGAAGCCCACGCCGCTCAACTCCACGGACGATCTAAAGAACACCCGAACGCTACCAGTGTCTGGGGCAACCACACTCATTGGTGGAGCCTTGGCCGTCCGCCACCAGGACCGATGCGGCGCTAATACGACCGGGCGAGGTAGGCGATGAGGTCGGGGTCGTCCTCGCTAGTAGGGAGACCCCCCTCCGCGGTTTGTAGGCAACGCACCGTCACGGCATCTTGGGCCAGACGCGCCTCACCGCCATCTTTGACCAGATCCCAGGCCACCCGGGCGAACCCAACCTTGGCCCCCTCAATGGCTTCTTCCACCGTGGTGGCGTTCACGGTGCGCTCGTCTCGATGCGCCGTAGCCCGAGCCAGCATGTCGGCCTGAATCTGAACCAACAGATCCGGTACCCGGCCCGCCACCTCGGCCACGCCCACCGGCCACTTCTCCCCCGTATCGCGTCGGACCAGCGTGACGAGACCCTCGGCCAAATCACGCGGGCCCACCTCGACGCGCACGGGCACCCCCTTCAGTTCCCAGTCGGTGGCGCGCCGGCCGAAACTGGTGGCCACCTGCGCGTCGAGTCGCACCTTCACCCCGGCCCCTTTGAGGGCCGCCGCTAGGGAGGCGGCAGCGTCGCCTGCGCCGCCTTCATCGCGCACCAGTAACACCACCGCCTGGATAGGCGCCAGCGCGGGCGGGACCACCAGACCCTGATCGTCGCCGTGGGCCATGATCAGCCCACCCACCATGCGGGTGGAGGTGCCCCACGAGGTTGTCCAGCACAACTCGGTCGAGCCCTGGTCGGAGAGATAGGTGATGTCGAATAC
The DNA here is from genome assembly GCA_945898515.1 of Candidatus Neomicrothrix parvicella RN1. Taxonomy (GTDB): domain Bacteria; phylum Actinomycetota; class Acidimicrobiia; order Acidimicrobiales; family VFJN01; genus VFJN01. Next base: position 3,417 of record CAMDIH010000022.1, read on the forward strand.
CTTGGAGAAGTTCTGGCCGAGATCGTGGCTCGTTCCCATCTGCAGTGCCTTGCCATCCCCCATCATCGCTTCGCAGGCCAGGGTGTTGATCGCCCCGGGGAAGCGTTCGGCAGCCGTCTTGCGCCCGGCGAGAACCGGGATCGCCAGCACGTTCACCATGAAATCCGTGTAGACGTCGCGCAGGATGCGCTCGGCATAGGCGTTGGAATCCTCGGCGCTGGCGTGGGCGGTGTGGCCTTCCTGCCAAAGGAACTCAGTGGTCCGCAGGAACAGACGCGGTCGCAACTCCCAGCGCACGACGTTGTTCCACAGGTTCAGTAACAGCGGTAAATCGCGGTAGCTCTGAATCCACTTCCCCATGTACTCACCAATAACGGTTTCACTGGTGGGCCGCACCACCAGAGGCTCATCAAGTTCTTTCCCACCCGCGTGGGTAACCATGGCCAACTCGGGACTGAAGCCCTCTACGTGCTCGGCTTCGCGGGTGAGGTAACTCTGCGGGATGAACAAGGGGAACGCGCAGTTCTCGGCTCCCGCCTCTTTGATCCGGATGTCTTCCTCCGCTTGCATCCGCTCCCAGATGGAGTAGCCGTACGGGCGGATGACCATCGTGCCGCGGGCGGGCCCGTTCTCGGCCAACTCGGCTTTGGCCACTACGTCTTGGTACCACCGAGGAAAATCGTCGGCTTGGGGCGTGAGGATGGGCTGCTTGGCCATAGCGCCGATGCTAGGCGGCAGGGGCGCCTCGGTTAGAGACTGGCCCGCTTGCGGATCAGGTCCACCCGCTGCTCGGCGTGATTCGCATCATCACCCTGTTCGGCGAGCAGCGCCGCGCGATCGCGTTCGGCCTCCCGCTCAGCCTTGGCGGTATCCACCCGGGCAATGGCGGCCTCGGCCCCATGGGCATGGATGAACTCCGCCCACTCGACCAGCGCAGAAACCATCTCGTCTTCGGGCACAACCGCCACGTTGCGGCCCTTCACGAACAGATGGCCGCGCTTGTTGCCCGCCGCGATGCCGATGTCGGCGTCGCGCGCCTCCCCGGGACCATTCACGACGCATCCCATGACGGCCACCTGCAGGGGGATTTCCCGATCCCCGAAGGCGGCCATGGCGTCCTGGGCGACCTGGATCACATCGATTTCGGCCCGGCCGCAACTCGGACAGGCGATGAGATCCACGTTCTTGCGCTCCCGCAGCCCCAGCGCCTCGAGGAGTTGGCGTCCGGCGCGAGCCTCCTCCACCGGGTCGGCGGTGAGGCTGTAACGGATGGTGTCGCCGATGCCCTCGGCCAGCAGTGTGGCGAGACCCGCGGTGCCCTTGAGCAGGCCGACCGGCGGCGGACCGGCCTCGGTGACCCCCAGGTGCAACGGGTGATCGGTGACCTCGGCCAACTGTCGGTAGGCCTCGATCATGAGGGGCACGCTCGATGCCTTCACGGAAATCTTCACGTTGTCGAAGCCCACTTCCTCGAAGTAGGCCAGTTCTTGTTGCGCCGATTCCACCATGGCCTCGGGGGTAACCCGACCGCCGTACTTCTCGTAGAGCCGCGGGTCGAGACTGCCCCCATTCACCCCGATCCGGATCGGAATGCCCCGGTCCTTGCACTCCTGCGCCACCAGTTTGATGTGCTCCGGCTTGCGAATGTTGCCAGGATTCAGGCGCAGGCACTGCACCCCGGCATCGAGGGCCGCCAGGGCCATCCGGTACTGGTGGTGGATATCAGCCACGATGGGAACCGGCGAACGCGGGATGATCTGCGCGAGCCCCTCGGCCGCCTCGATCTCGTTGCAGGTGCAGCGAACGATGTCGGCGCCGGCGGCGGCCAACGCGTAGATCTGCTGCAGCGTGCCGTCGACATCGGCGGTCTTGGTGATGGTCATCGACTGAACCGTGATGGGTGCTCCACCCCCCACGGGAACATTGCCCACCATCACCTGGCGGGTTTGGCGACGCGGGAAGGACGACTCGCCGATTTCCACGGGACGCCTAGCCCAGTCCGATGGGATCTCGGAAGTCGAGATAGATCGCCGACATCCCGACAACCAGGAAGAACATGATGACGGCGTAGGTGAGGGGGATGAGGCGGGAGACGTCGGCCATGTAACGCCGTTCCTTGGTGGAGCGAATCCGCTCGTAGGTGGCAATCACCACGTGGCCTCCATCGAGCGGCAGCATGGGGAGCAGGTTGAGCACGCCGAGGGAGATGTTGATCAGGGCGAAGAACACGAGGAAGTTGCCCAGACCCTCTCCCACCAGGGAAGCCCCGATACGAGCGATCCCTGGCAAAGACATCAGCCGTTTTTCGTCGCCGGACCGAGGCTCACGGGCCGAACCCGAAGCCCCCGAATCGCCCGAATCCGCCTGGTTCTTCGCCTCGGAGTCCTGCACCGAACTGCCTTGCACCACGCTACGGCCGAAGTCGCCGAGATCATGAACGAAGAACCCCACGAGGCTCGTGGCCGTCTCCTTTATCCCGATGCCGGTGAGTTCCACAGCCTCAACAGCCCCTTCGATGGGGTTCACCCGCACAGTGGACGCGGGCACATCGGCATTGCCGATGCCCAAAAAGCCGATGCTGCTGTCGTCTTGGCGTCGCCCCAACGTGGCGTTGAGGGTGAGCGGCTCGCCGTTGCGCTCCACCTCCACCGCCACGGTGTCGCCAGCCCGGGCCACTACCAGTGGGCCCACATCGGCGAAGGATTCCACCGGAGTGCCGTCGATGGACAGCACTAGATCGCCCTCAAGTACACCGGCGGCCGCCGCGCCCGATCCCTCGCTCACACTGCCCACAATCACCGGAGGTGACGGGGCACCGAGGCGCTCGCCCAACGAGCCACCGCCGTCTACGCCCAGAATGGAAAAGGCGATGAAGAACAACACGATCGCCTGAAGAAAGTGCATGAGCGAACCCGCCGTGGCCACCAACAGTCGCTTCGGGTAGGACTGCTGCCGGTAGGTACGCGCTTCGTCCTCCGGGGTCACGTCGGTATCGAGGTTCGACATCCCGATGATGCGCACATAGGCACCCAGGGGCAACAGTTTGATCCCGTATTCGGTCTCACCCCGTCGGAACGACCAGATCTTCGGGCCGAAAAAGAGGAAGAACTCGGTGACCTTCATGCCCGAGCGCCGCGCCGCGAGGTAGTGGCCCAGTTCGTGAAGGAAGATCATGATCACCAGGCCAGCGATGGTAAGGAACCACCCCACACCGCCGTAATAGGCAATGGCCAACACCAATGCCGCCAGCACACTCACGCGCCACGGCTCCCCGGCGACCTCCCCGGCCGGTTTGCCGGAGGGCGCTGTGGGCTCGGTGGTTTCGATGTTGGTGTCGGTCACTTGGCGAACCTCTCTGCGATGACGACCATGGCGGCGGCTCGCGCAACCCGATCGGCCTCAATCACGGCCTCTACACTGTCGGCCTGGCCCCCATCATGCCGGGAAAGTACCTCGCTGAGTACGTCAGGGATCGTTATCCAGGGAATACGGCCGTCCAGGAAGGCCGCTACCGCCACTTCGTTGGCCGCATTGAGCCACGCCGGGGCGGTTTCCCCCATCCGTCCCGCCTCGTACGCCAGACCCAGACACGGGAAGGCATCCCCGTCGGGCGGCTCAAAATCGAGGCGTCGTAATGAGGCCCAGTCGATGCGACCGAAGGCCGTATCGATTCGATCGGGGTAGGCCAACGCGTAGGCAATAGGCAGTCGCATATCGGGCAGGGACAGCTGAGCCAGGGTGCTTCCGTCGGTGAACTCGGCCATCGAGTGCACGATCGACTGCGGGTGCACCACTACCTCGATGCGGTCATAGCCCACTCCAAAAAGTTCATGGGCCTCAATCACCTCCAGGCCCTTGTTCATCAAGGTGGATGAATCAATGGTGATCTTTGGCCCCATGGACCAAGTGGGGTGCGCCAACGCATCGGCGATGGTGACCTCGGCCAGATCGGCTTTCGTGCGACCACGGAAAGGACCACCGGAAGCGGTGAGCACGATGCGGCGTACCCAGTCGCCCGCCACCCCCTGCGGGTGTTGGGCCCGCAGGCTCTGGTGAATGGCGCAGTGCTCACTATCGACCGGCACCAACTCGCCCGCGCCGGATCGATGGCGCACCCGCCGCACAACCGGACCGCCCGCAATGAGCGACTCTTTGTTGGCCAGGGCCAGGCGCGTACCCCCGCCGAGGGCGGCCAAGGTGACGCCCAGACCGGCGAAGCCCACAACACCATTCACACACACATCGCCCGTGTTGGCGATGCTGGCGAGCGCATCGGGACCCGCCACCACCTCGGTGCCCGAGGGCACCCGGGCGGCGGTTTCAGCGGCCAGGGAATCATCGGCGATGGCCACCACCCTGGGCCTCCATCGCTGCGCCTGCTCGACCAGCTGCGCCACGGAAGAACCGGCCCCGAGCGCCACCACCTCGAACCGCTCAGGCTCCGATTCGATGACCGACAACGCCTGCGTACCAATAGACCCGGTCGAGCCGAGGATGGACACGGAGGTAGTCACCCTCCTTACGCTACCGACCCGGCGTCGAATGAACAGCCAAGAATCCGCAACGACCGGGCGCGGGTGCGCTAGAGGAAGAACTGGCGCGCCGACGCAAGCAGATACAAGGCGGGGAGGACGAACAGCATCGCATCGAAGCGATCCAGCACCCCGCCGTGACCGGGGAGAATCGAGCCCATGTCCTTGATGCCGAGATCACGCTTGATGAGCGACTCACACAGATCGCCAAGCGGGGCGGCCAGGGCGATCACGAGGCCGGCAAGAAGACCATCGACGAACCCGTTGATCGGTCCGAAGCCAACCACCAAGGCCCCCGCGGTGACGACCACCACGGCGACCACCATGCCCCCCACCAAACCCTCCACCGTCTTGTTGGGACTGGCGTTGGAAAGCGGCTTAGACCCGGCGTTGCGGCCGATGACCAGGCCTCCCAGGTCGTAGCCGACCGTACCGATGATCGCCGCCAGGAGTATCCCGATGCCCGGCTGGCCGATCCCGAGCATGAGGCCGGCGAACGATCCGGAGAGCCCAACCCACAACACGGCCAACAGGGTGACCCCAATGTTCATCACGGGGGCTTCAGCGGCGGCGCCCACCAAATAGTGCAGGAGGCAGACCGCCACGGTGAGGAAGAGAATGCCGGGCAGCACCGCCGCGCCGTTGTTGTAGGCGCCGATCACCAAGCCCACCGAGGCCACGATGCCCACGATGGGCAGGGGCGTGTAGCCCGCCTGGCGCAGCACCACCAAGAACTCCATGGCGGCGAGACCCACCACGGCGGCCACCAACACCATGGCGGCGCTGGGTCCGATATTGAAGAGCACGAGAGCGATGCCGAAGAGCACCACGCCCACGATGGCCGCTTGGCCCATATCTCGGTCGCCGCCCCCGCCGGCGGAACGGGCGGCTCGCCGGGGTCGGTAGCCGGTGCCATCGTCATCGCCAGAAGCGACCGCTCCGGGCGCGCTGGCTCGACGACGGCGCCGCGGCGCCTGCTGCTCGCTCTCAGCGGTGGCGTCGTCGGCGCTGTCGGCCCAGTTGTCCGGGAAGCCCCCGTCCTCCGCGAACACCGAACGGGAACCACCCTCGGGGTCGTCGTCGGCAAGGTCGGCGAAGGTGAAATAGTCGTCGTGGGTGGGACGCTCACGGTCGTCAAGGGCCCCCACCACACCGTCGTCATCCTCCGCCCATGCGGCAATGTCCTCGAAACCCTCCGCCCCGTCGAAGGATCGGCTGTCATCCCGCCAGCGCGGACTAGCGGTGGCCAACGTGGTCCAGTCCTCACCATCGCCGGCGGACTCACCGGGCTGGTCGGGAAGGATCTGGGGGACCTGCCCGGTGGGGGGCTCAGTCCAGTGGGGTAGCGACACCGGACCCGATGGCGGGTCGGTGGGGGCTACCGCCGAACGCGCGATGTCGCGCGGGTCCGACGACGAACCCAGGGGGAATCTCAACACCGGACGCGAGCCATCCCGCTCGGGGATGGTGGGACGGTCGCCGTAGCGCGGCTGAGTGCCACCGCGTCGCTGGGCCACATCATCGCGGTCCATCGCCTCGGCGGCCTCATCGGCACCAATAATGCGCACCCCCTCGTTTGCGGGGGTGGTGGGCCTGTCGCTTCGTTCTTCACGTTCCTCGGTCATCGGACCTCCATCAGTCCTCTGGGCGCCCGCCCGGCCAGCCCGGCGGATGCCGAACCCTCAGGGTCAAACCTCAAGCAACTCCTGTTCTTTATGCTCGAGCGCCGTATCGATCTCCGCCTCATGGGCATGGGTTATTTTATCCAACTCCTTCTCGGCGCGCGAGAGGTCGTCTTCGGGGATGTCGTCGGCCTTGTCCAGATCATGGCGGGCCGCTCGACGAAGATTGCGAATGGCCACCCGACCATCCTCCGCCATTGCTTTCACCACTCGCACCAACTCCTTGCGCCGATCCGCGGTGAGTTGCGGGAAGGTGAGCCGAATGATCTGTCCGTCGTTGCTCGGGTTGAGGCCCAAGTCGGACTGCTGAATGGCTTTCTCGATAGCCGCCAGAGAGGTTTTGTCGTAGGGGCTGATCACCAGCATGCGGGCCTCGGGTACCTGAAATCCGGCAATCTGTTGGAGCGGCACCTGACTGCCGTAGTACTCCACCATGATCTTTTCCACCAGGGCGGGGGCGGCACGGCCGGTGCGAATACCGGAGAACTCCTTACGGGCATGATCCACGGCCCGGTGCATCTTCTCGCCAGCGTCATCCAGCACGAGGGCAATCAACTCGCTGGTCATCGCACCACAGTACCGATTGGATTTCCCTCAAGGATGGACCGGACGTTGCCCTGACGCAGCAGGTCGAACATCACGATCGGTAGGGCGTTGTCCATGCAGAGGGTAATAGCGGTGGAATCCATCGCCTTTAGGCCGCGGTTCAGCACGTCTAGATAGGTGACTTCACGGATGAGGGTGGCCTCGGGATTCTTGCGAGGATCATCGGTGTAGAGGCCCTCGACGCCGGAATGGGTGCCCCGCAGCATCACGTCGGCCTCGATCTCAACCGCCCGCAACGCTGCCGCGGTGTCGGTGGTAAAGAAAGGGTTCCCGGTACCCCCGGCGAAGATAACCACCCGGCCTTTTTCGAGGTGCCGAGTGGCGCGGCGGCGAATGTAGGGCTCGGCCACCTGCGACATGTGGATGGCGCTCTGCACGCGGGTGGGTTGGCCGAGGCGCTCAAGGGTGTCCTGCAGGGCCAGGGCATTCATCACCGTGGCGAGCATCCCCATGTAGTCCGCCTGGGCACGATCCATCCCCGCGCCGGCCCCGGTGAGCCCGCGCCAGATGTTGCCGCCCCCCACCACTACCGCGATGTCCACCCCCAACTGGCGCGCCGCCACGATCTCATTGGCCACGAACTCGGCCACCTTGCCGTCGATCGGGTTCCCGTCCTGCCCAGCGAATGCCTCACCAGAGAGCTTGAGCATGACCCGGGAGTATTGGGGCGACGAACTCAAGAGCCGATGTACACCTGAGCGAAGCCGGCGATGGTGGCGGCGCCGAGCAGTTCGGTGATCGACATTTTGTCGTCCTTGGCGTAGGGCTGTTCTAGGAGGACCTGATCCTTGTACCAGGCGTTCAGGCGTCCGCTCACGATCTTTTCCATCGCCTGCTCGGGCTTGCCCTCAGCCCTGGTGATGCCTTCTAGGGTGAGGCGCTCGTCGTCCGCCTCGGCTTGCGGCACCTCGTCTCGAGTAAGGAATCGGGGTTTGCTAAAAGCGGCCGACACCGCAACCTCATGGGCCAGCGCGGCGTCGCCGTTGTTCAACACGACCACCACCGCGTTCACGCCTCGACCCTCTTGTTTGTGCAAGTAGGTATCAATCACCTGGTCCTCGGCCACCGGGAGCCACCGGACCCGACCCACATCGATGTTCTCCTTGAGGGTCACCTTGAGGTCGTCGACTCGCTCCTTTTGCGTGTCCACGCCCGACTCGCCCTCCGCCAGCACGGCGGCCAGTAAGGCGTCGAGCACCTCCAGGAACTGCTCGGATTTAGCCACGAAGTCGGTTTCGCACTTGAGTTCCACGATGGCGGCGGCGGAGGAGGTCGACCCAACCACCACGGCCCCCTGAGTGTTTTCACGGTCGGAACGGTCGACGGACTTGGCGAGGCCCTTTTCCCGCAGCGACTTGGCGGCGGCATCGAAGTCGCCGTCGGTCTCGGTGAGGGCGCGCTTGGAATCCATCATCCCGGCGCCGGTGGCCTGGCGAAGGGCCTGGACGTCCTTGGCGGTAAACGACATGTGGGGTTACTCCTGATTGGCGGGATGCGGCGGCGTTAGCCCTGAACCGGGGGAACCTCGGTGACAGGGGCCTCGGTGACAGGGGCCTCGGTGACAGGGGCCTCGGGAACGAGGGCGGGCGGAGGCGGGATAGCGGGCCCCTGACCCGACGCGATGCGAGCCTCACGCGCCTGTTGGGCCAGCAGGGCCAGGCGACGCGCCTCGGCCTGCTCGGTAGCGACACGCGCCTCCTCGTCTTCGGTGCGCACTGCGGTGGCCACACTGTCGGCGAGAGCGGCACTAGCGGCGGCGGAGGCTTCGACCCGGCGGGCGGCGATGTAGCGACCCTCTTCCACGGCATCGGCGATGATCCGGCACATCAGGCTGCCCGATCGGATCGCATCGTCGTTGCCCGGAATCACGAATTGAACAATGTCAGGATCACAATTGGTGTCCACCACCGCGATGATCGGAATGCCGAGTTTATTGGCCTCGGTGACGCCGATGTATTCCTTCTTGGTGTCCAGAATGAACACGGCATCGGGGAGCCGCTCCATCTGGGCGATACCCCCGAGGTTGCGTTCCAGTTTCTCGAGCTCACGGCTAAGCAGGAGCGCCTCCTTCTTCGGCATGGCATCGAACTCGCCCGAAGCCCGCATGCGGCGGTACTCCTGCATCTTGGCCACGCGCTTGCCGATGGTGGAGAAGTTGGTGAGCATGCCACCGAGCCAACGCTGGTTGATATAGGGCATACCGACCTTCTCGGCGTAACTCTGGATCGGGTCCTGAGCCTGCTTTTTCGTCCCGATGAACAACACGGTTCCGCCATCGGCGACGAGGTCTCGAACAAAGCTGTAGGCGGTCTCGATCCGACCCAAGGTCTGCTGCAGATCAATGATGTAGATACCGCCGCGCTCACCGAAGATGAAGCGCTTCATCTTCGGGTTCCACCGACGGGTCTGGTGTCCGAAGTGAACTCCGGCCTCGAGCAACTGCTTCATGGTGACGACGGCCACGCTGGGCTCCCTTCCCGTGGTTGGCTGTGTCGGCGGAAGGCCGACGCCGGACCTGGCGCCCTCCGCAGTGAAACAACGCAGGACGACCGCGGGATGGCCCGGGTGCTTGGTGTGATTGGTTCTCGGCACGGGAGGTCCCCGAGCCGAAGGTCAACCCTAGTGGCGCAGGGCGCTCTGCGGCCAGTGGACGGGCGCGGCTCCTACCCCGGGGGGCTCAAGGCGGCAGCAGCAGCCCAGGCCAACGCACCCGCGACATCCTCGCCGTAGCGAAGGGCCTCCCCCATCATTTGGTCGCCAAGGGTATCGACGAAGGATCGGCATCCTGGCGGGAGGCCGGCCAGGGCCAGGCCGAGCTCGCGATGGGCCTCGGCACTACCCGGTAGGCGGGTGTGGGCTCCCGGGCCGACGATCGGAACCACGATCTGCGTAGCCCCCGGTGCCCGGGTGGAGGGCACCGGCACGATCAGGTCGCCACGAGCCGCCAAGGATACCGCCCGGACGGTGGGGGGAATCGGGTGGCCCTGCAGTTCAAGCACCACCCCGGAAACCTCGCTGAGTTGGGCGGCGGACAGTGCGTGCCGATCCAAGGTGGCGTCGGTGGCCACGGCGTACCCGTCGAGGATCATCCCCCCCAGTCGGGTGGAGCCAACCGCCGCCAGGGCCGTGGCCAGATTGGCGCCCTCGTGAGGCGTTCCCAGAGTGGCCACCAGGCCAAGGTGCGCCAGCCATTCCACCCCGTGACGGGTTTCGAGCTCAATGAGAGCCAGCCGCACCACCACGCCGCCCTGTGAATGAGCGTAGAGATCGATCAGCACCCCGGGTTGTTCCGCCGCCATCGCCTCAATGAGATCGGCCAGGCGGGCACCACTGGTCCGCAGGTTGATCTGGGTGTCGGCGGGGCCGTACTCACTGGCGGGGATCGCCCCCAGCCCGTCGCTGGGATCAGAAGTGCGGCCCCCGGCATAGCTGAAGCGCAGCACATCAGATGCGCCATAGCCGAGGCCGGCGGTGTTGATATGGGTCACGGCGGCGTGCTGGCTGTTCGAGCCGAGACCGGCTACCAGCAGGGCCAATCGTCGCTCCACCGGCGGGGGTGCCTCCACTGCGGGGGTCGAACAGGGCCGCTCGGCCTGCGCCCGGGCCTGCCCCCAGGCCGCCAACAGCACCCGTGCGCCGATCGCGATGCCCTCGGGCAAGCCCAACCGACCGGCGTAGTGCCCCAACGTGGCGAGCGACTGACTCCCCGACCGCAACCAGTGCGCCCCGCGCCCCGCCAGGCCCACGGCGCCCCCCACTAGTTGCTCGATGGAGCGCCGCTCCCCCGCCGAGCCCTCCCCGGGGGGCTCGTCGAAGGGCACCAATCGCACCTCTGGCAGCCTGGGTCCGAACAGTGACGCCGGGTCGAAGTAGGCATCGCCCCGTCGGGCCCCAAAATGAAGATGATCCCGCGTGAGGCCTACCGGGTCGCCCTGCCGCACCCGCTGCCCCACCACCACATCGATCCGGGCCAGGAACGAATAGGTGGTGCGCACCCCGTCGGGGTGACGGAGCGTCACATGCAATCCACCGGCCACCGACCCGGCAAAGGTCACCACCCCATCGGCCGCCGCCGTCACCACCGCCCCCGGGGCCGTCGCGTACTCGAGACCGCGATTGCCGGCGCCGTAGGGCGTGGTCGGCGGACGAAACGGGTCCGCTACCACGGCATCGACAGGCGGGACATAGACGGAAAGGACAGGGGCGGCCTGTGCGGGCACGGCCAGCAGGCCCACCACCAGCACAGCGCCACCGAACACGGACGCGATGCGGGGCATCGGGCCTCCCGGAGTGGGCGCGCAGGAACACGGGAGGGGGAAGCAAGGCGACGCCCGAGGGCGCTAGGACAAGGGCGTCAGGCGGGTTCGCGCTCGGATGCCGCCATGCGGGATCGGAGCTGGATGACGGCCTTGGTATGGATCTGACACACCCGACTCTCGGTGACACCGAGGATCGAACCGATCTCTGCGAGGGTCAGACCCTCGTAGTAGTAGAGGGTGAGCACTGTTTTGTCCCGCTCGGGCAGGCGGGCGATGGCACCGGCGAGGATGTGCCGCATCTCCTCTACCTCGTAGGCCGCCACCGGGCCGAGCCCGTCGTCGGCCAACGTGTCGCCCATGGTCATGGAATCGCCTCGGTCGCTGCCGGCGAGCATTTCGTCCAGCGCCACGAGACCGGTGAAGGAGATCTGTCCGAGCGTGGCTTGGAGTTGATCGTCGGTGAGATCGAGTTCCTCGGCAAGTTCAGCATCCGAGGGGGTGCGGTGGAGTTCGCCCTGGAGTTTGGAATAGGCGTTTTCCATGGCCCGGGCCTTGGCCCGCACCGATCGGGGCACCCAGTCGATCGAGCGAAGTTCGTCGAGAATGCTGCCTTTGATGCGGGAGATCGCGTAGGTCTCGAACTTGAAGCCCCGATCAAGGCTGAACTTCTCAATGGCATCGATGAGGCCAAAGATGCCGTAGGACACGAGATCGGCCTGATCCACGTTCTGGGGCAGACCACTCGCTACCCGCCCCGCCACATACTTCACCAGCGGCGAGTAATGCACGATCAACTGATCACGCAACGCCTGCGTGTTATCGGCTTTGTACTCGGCCCACAGCCGCTCGAGGTCGGGATCAATATTGCTCATCGGATCATCATTTCTGCACCATTCAGCCCTACGCCCGGGGGTGGGTGGCCTCGTACACAACACGGAGACGCTCTCTACTGACATGAGTGTACCGCTGCGTGGTGGAGAGGTCAGCGTGACCCAGGAGTTCCTGCACCACCCGCAGGTCGGCCCCACCATCGAGCAGGTGGGTGGCGAAAGTGTGGCGAAGGGCATGGGGATGGGTAGGCGAAACGGCCCGCCGGTCCAGCAGGCGGCGAACATCCCGGGGGGTGAGGCGATGACCACGGCGGTTGACGAACAACGCCGCCTGGTCCGGGCGGTGGACCAGCCAGGCCCGCAGTGCGGCCACCGCCGGTTCGCTGAGGGGCAACACGCGCTGCTTGCCCCCTTTGCCCCACACGGTGGCGCGAGCGCGTTCCAAGTCGAGGTCGGTGGGGTCGAGCGAACAAAGTTCGCCCACCCGTAACCCGCTCCCGTAGAGCAGTTCCAACACCGCGTCGTCTCGCACCCGGACCACCGGATCACCGCTAAGAGCGGCCGGGCCGGGGGCATCGAGGAGCGCGCTGAGTTCGTCTTGGCGCAGCACCCGTGGGAGGCGCCCCTCGCCCCGCGGGGCCAAGAGATTGATGCTCGGGTCGGTGGGGATGCGTCCGGTGCGGGCCACCCAGCGGAAGTAACGGCGCAGCGCAGCCACCTTGCGGGCGATGGAACGTTTGGCATAGCGACGGGCCGACAGATGCGCCACGTATCGGCGCAGCAGCACGCGGTCCACGCCACCGGGCTCGTGCAGATCGCCGCGCTCGGCCCAGGTGATGAAGCCAGCGAGGTCGCTGCGGTAGGCATCCCGCGTGCGCGGTGCCACCGATGTAAGCGAGGCGAGGAACTCCTGCTCATGCCATGCCATTTGGTTACCGTACTGTCGCCTCGATCCAGGAGCACGGAACCGGTGGTCATCTCGTCACCATTTCGTACCAACCACCGGTGCGCTCAACCCATCCGGTGGCCAGGAGAGCCTCCAACGCCAGCGCGAGATCGGGCAAGGGAACGCCGGTGCGCACCGAAAGGTGCTCGAGGGTAGACGGCTCACCATCGAAGCCCGCCAGCACTGCCCGGGCGGTGGGGGTGGGCACCGGGCGAGGATCGGCAGTACCCGCCCGCTCGGCCGCACTGAGGCCCAGCGCCACCAGTACGTCGGTAGCGTCGCGCACCGGCGGACAGCCCTCGGCGATCAACTGGTTGGTGCCCGCCGAGGAGGAGTTCCGCACGGAGCCGGGTACCGCCATCACGAGACGATCGCGCTCGATGGCCTCGTGCACCGTGTGCATCGATCCACCGGCGGCATGCGACTCGACCACCACCAGAACATCGGCCAAGCCGGCGATGATCCGGTTACGGGCGGGAAACCGCCACGGTGCCGGGCGCACACCAAGGCCCGTCTCCCCTAGCAGCACGCCCTGCGCCCCCACCTGGGTCCACAGGTCGCGATGGCGGGCGGGGTAGACGACATCCAGCCCACTCCCCACCACCCCCACCGGGGCTCCTCGGGCGTCGAGCACCCCCCGATGAGCGGCGCCATCAATGCCCAGCGCCAGACCCGAAACGATCCCCACCCCGGCCTCGGTGAGATCCCGGCCCAGTTCACGCGCAACTCCGGCACCACTGCCGGTGCCTCGGCGGGTACCCACGATGGCCACCAGAGGGGCCTTGATGACCCCAAGATCACCGACGGCGAACAACACCGCCGGCGGCTCGAGATCGGCCCGGAGGCGCTCGGGGTAGGCCGGATCGTCGATCAACATCACCTGCACCCCGGCGGCGCGATGGGCAGCCACTACCTGCTCAACATCAATGTGCGGGTCTCCGCCCGCCTCTCGCCACCCCCGCTCCGGCCCGGGGCCGGCCAGCAGGTCGCTCAGGCGCCGCGGGCCCATGCCGGGCTGGCTCGCCAGCAGAATGGCGAAGCCGAGGTGGTGATCGGTGGTCATGGGGACGACACCGAGGCCAGGACCGACGGGAGGGAGGTATCCGCCCGGAGACTCAAGGCGATGGCCACCTGGGCGGCGGTGATGGGGGCCTCCTGCTGCTGGAGGTCGGCCACGGTGCGGGCCACCCGTCTGATCCGATGCAGGCCCCGGGCCGACAGGCGGCCGCTCTGCAGCGCCTGAACCAACACCTCGACCGCTTCCTCCCCCAGCGGGGCAATCTCATCCAGACGATCCACGGGAATGGCGGCGTTGGTTTCCACACCGCGCGAGCGCGCCATGGCACGCGCCGCCAACACCCGCGCCCCCACCGCGGCGCTGGGTTCGCCGAGGGCGTGGCCCATGAGATCCGACACCGACGGACACGACACCTCCACTCGCAGATCGAAGCGGTCCAGGAGGGGCCCCGACAACCGCCGTTGATAGCGAGCGCGAGCCCCCTCGCTGCACCGACACCCACCGGGACGACCGCCGTAGCCGCAGGGGCAGGGATTCATGGCCGCCACCAGTAAAAACCGCGCCGGGAAGGTCACCGTGGCCGCCGCCCGGGCCACCCGCACCACCCCCTCCTCCAGGGGCTGCCGCAGGGCATCGAGCACATGCACGGCAAACTCGGCCAGTTCATCCAGAAACAGCACGCCATGGCAGGCGGCGCTGATCTCGCCGGGGCGCATGGTGGTGCTGCCGCCGCCCACCAATGCCACGGCGGAGGCACCGTGATGGGGGGCCCGGAAGGGCGGATGGCGAATGAGCCCCCCCGGTGGTAGCCCCAGCCCGGCGGCGGAGTGGATTCGGGTGGCCTCGAGCGCGGCCCGATCGCTCAAGGGGGGGAGCAGGCCCGGCAGCCGCGAGGCCAGCATGGTCTTGCCGGCCCCGGGCGGGCCGAGCAGCAACAGATGGTGGGCGCCGGCGGCGGCCACCTCCAGGGCGTAACGCCCCACCGGCTGACCCCGCACGTCGGCCAGGTCGGCGGCGGCGGGCAACCTCGGCGGCGGCGCGCTCGGCGGCGCCGCCGGCCAGGGTTCCTCGTGGCGCAGGCAGGCCAACAGGCGCGCGAGGGTGTCGATCCCGTGAACCACGCGGCCCGCCACCAACCCCGCTTCGGCAGCGCTCACCGCCGGAAGAACCACGGCACCCTCGCTGAGCGCCTCGATCAAGCAGAGGGTGCCCGGCACCGGCCGGAGCGAACCATCCAAGCCGAGCTCACCGATGAAGGCCCGCCCCAACACGGCCTCGGGTGGCACCTGATCCGAGGCCACCAGGATCGCCACGGCGATGGCCAGATCGAGACCGGCCCCCACTTTGCGGACTGTGGGTGGAGCGAGGTTCACCGTGATGCGATGAGGCGGCCAGGTGGCCCCGCTCGACAGCAAGGCAGCCCGCACCCGGCCACTGGCCTCCCGGCACGCCGCGTCCGGTGAACCCACCACGCTGAAGGAGGGCAGACCGCGGCTGATGTGCACCTCCACGGTCACGGCGTGGCCATCAACGCCGAGCAGGGATGCAGAAGGGACAAGACCGAGCACGAACTGCTCCTCGTAGTGGCACCCAGAACCGGGCGCTGGCGGGAGAGGAGGCCGAGAGCGGGCGCCGGCCCTCGAGGCGCACGTCGAACTCTAGGCCGCCGATGTGACACTCCGGTAGAGGTCAACACCCCTGGTTACGGGCGGCACCAGCCTCATCCGGCTCTACGAACGCCGGCATGACCGGCGGCCGCGGCGGCGTTGGCTCTAGCCGATGCGGGTCGCCGCGGTGCCCATGGCGGTGGATAGCACTGGTGATCGCGCACCAGCCACCAACCCGCACCGTGCCGCCACTGATGGAAAGCGGCGCCCCGATCGACGGTGCCCCGGGCCTCCCGCCGCGGCCCGTTCCGGTTAGCCCTCAGCCACCGTCAACGGGTGCGATCGAGGAGCCAATCGAGCACATTGGTGCCGAGAGCATCGCGCTCGAGAAAAGGAATGTGGCTGCCACCCTCGATGGTGTCGAGTTGCACGCCGAGGCCCTCGTCGCAGCGCTCATAGACGCTCAGAGCGGTTTCCTCGCCGGCGATCCCCCCCTCGAGGTCGACCCGGCTACCGCGCGTCGGTTCCGGGTCACACCCAGCTCGGCCGGCCCAGCGGGCCACCACCTCCTCCGCGCCTGGGTACGGGCGGCTTGTTGATCCGCCGGCATAGGCGATCACCGAATCGGCATCGCCGTGGAGATGCAGGACCGATACCCCCTGGGTCGGGACACAACCCTGCGGATCCGCCACATCGGACCCGGCCAACACGGCAATGGCCGTCACCTGATCGGACCGTTCGCAGGCAAGCCGATAGGCCATGAAACCACCATTGGAATGACCAAAGATGTAGACCCGGGCGGGATCGATGGGCCGCTGTTCGATGGCCTCGTCGATCAGCCCGCTGATGTAGGCCACGTCATCCACCGCCGCTCCGGTGAAGTTGCAACACGCAGGGGTGGCGTCCCAGAAGCGTTTGCCCGAGGTGTCGATGGTGCCGTCGGGCAACAGCACGTACAGCCCCCGTGATGCCGCCTGTTCGGTGACCCCGAGGTAGGCGTCTTGCCCCGCCCCGGTGGCGCCGTACCCGGCCAGGAGCACGAGGAGGGGCGCCGGAGCGGTCACCTCGTCAGGGGCCACGAGTTGCGCCGGTCGGGCCGGCGGGCCCAGTTCGGTCGAACCGGTCTCCTTCACTACCGTGGTGGTCGAGGCGGCCGCGGTGGTGGGCGGGGCGGCCGTGCTGCCATCAGCGCCGCAACCGGCGAGGAGGACGACCGGGGCCACCAGCAGGGCGAGGCGTCTCATTGCAGAGGTCATCGTCCCTCGAAGCGCGGTTCGCGCTTGGCCAGGAACGCCCCGATCGCTTCCGCGGTGTCGCGGGTGCTGAAGTTGATGGTCTGGCTGCGGGCTTCGTCGTCGAGCGCCTGCTCGAAACTCTGCTCGAACGAACGGTTCAGCATCCGCTTGGTCATGGCCAAAGCGATGGGCGGGCCCGCGGCGAGACGCCCGGCCCAGTCGGCCACCAATGGGTCCAGGGCCTCCACGGACACCACCCGGTTCACGATCCCCAGCCGCAAGGCCTCAACCGCCGGGATGATCTCGCCGAACAGGGCGAGTTCTTTGGCCTTATGGAGGCCCACCAGGCGAGGAAGGATCCACGAACCACCACCATCCAAGGACAGGCCTCGGCGGGCAAAGATCTCCGAGAATCGCGACCGATCGCTGGCCAGCACCAAATCACACCCGAGGGCGAAGTTCATTCCCACGCCCACGGCGTCGCCATCCACCCGCGCGATGGTGGGCTGGGGAAGTTCATGGAAAGCCTGCACCACGGCATTGATCCGGCGCATGGAGGCGAGCTGGTGCGTGGCGACCACCGACGTGTCGGACAGATCCGCCCCGGAGCAAAAGTCGCCGTTGGCGCCAGTGAGCACCACACATCGGTCATCGGGATTGCCGATGATCGATGCCGCCACCGCCGCCAACTCCTCCCACATCAGGCCGTTGATGGCGTTCTTCTTATGGGGGCGACAGAACGTGACCGTCACGATGCCGTCGGCTCGCTCGATACCTAAGGTCTCCATCCTGCGCACCATACTGATGGTGGTGGGCCTCAACCCGTATCGCAAACTCCATCGCTCCCCCGCCGACTTCGCGATGATGGCAGGGGCCGTGGTGGCTTGTGTGGTCCTCGTGCTGTGGGCGTTGTTCGGTTAGAGCGCCGCTTCGATGACCTCGAGGTCGTCGCCCAGAATGGCCACCACATCGAACCGCAACGACGATGGATGCACTCCGCTGATCTCTAGATAGCGACTCGCCAGCCGCCGCAATCGCCGCTGTTTGGCGGGGGTTACCGCCTCGGCGGGGGTGCCGAAGCGGTCCGTGCGGCGAGCCTTTACCTCCACGAACACCAGATCGGCGCCCTGGCGCACCACGAGGTCGAGTTCGCCCTCGGAGCAACGCCAGTTCCTCTCCACCACTTCGTAACCCCGCTCGGCGTACCAAGCCGCCGCGCGGGCCTCCCCTGCCGCGCCGTAGGCCCGGCGCTGTTCAGTCACCTCAGATGTCCGTGCTGGGGAGTTCCTCAATGTTGACGTCTTTGAAGGTGACGATCGACACCGAGGCCACGAAACGCGTGGTGCGGTACATGTCCCACACCCAGGCATCCCGCATCTTCAGTTCAACGTAGGTGCGCCCGTCTTCGTTGCGCACGATGCGTTCCACCTCATTGGCGAGGTAGAAGCGCCGCTCGGTCTCCACCACATACCGGAACATCGACGCGATGTCTTTGTACTCCCGGTAGAGCAACAACTCGATCTCGGCTTCGTAGCGCTCGAGGTCTTCGGTGGACATGATCGCAGGCTACCTGGGCCGGTGAGACAGGCTCGGGGGACCAGCGCGGCGCTCAGCGCTCGCGCTTTTCCTTGATCTTGGCGGACTTCCCGACCCGATCGCGCAAGTAGTAGAGCTTGGCTCGGCGCACGTCACCGCGGCTCACCACCTCGATCTTGGACACCGTGGGGGCATGGAGAGGGAAGGTGCGCTCCACCCCAACCCCATAGGACACCTTGCGCACGGTGAAGGTCTCGCGCACGCCGTCTCCTTGGCGGCCGGTGACGGCCCCCTGGAACACCTGGATGCGCTCCTTGGCGCCTTCGACCACCCGGACGTGCACCTTCAAGGTGTCGCCAGGGGCGAAGTCGGGGAGGTCCGTCCGGAGACTGGAATGGTCAACGAGATCGGTGGGTTGCATGGCAGGTCGCTCCGTAGGCGCTGGTCGCAGCGGCGGTTCGATGGGAACGCTGAGGATAGGCGGCGGGTTGCTCAGCGGTCGAACTCGGCCAGCATCTCCTGCTCCTGAGCCGTGATCCCGCCACGCGCTTCAATGAGATCGGGGCGCTCCGCCACGGTGCGGCGCAGGGCCTGCACCCGCCGCCACCGCTCCACCTTGGCGTGGTCACCCGAGCGCAATACCTCCGGCACCGACCAGCCGCGGAAATCAGCCGGTCGGGTGTACTGCGGGTACTCGAGCAGGCCATCGCTGAAGCTCTCGTCATCGGCTGAGGTGTCGTTGCCCATCACGCCCGGCACCAGGCGGCCCACCGCTTCGAGCACCACCATGGCCGCTACCTCACCCCCACTCACGACGTAGTCGCCGATGGACACTTCGGCATCCACCAGGTGCTCTCGCACGCGCTCATCAACGCCTTCGTAGCGGCCACACAACAGGCTGAAGCCATCAAGGGCGGCCAACTGGTGGGCGTAGGCCTGATCGAGGCGACGGCCCGCCGGGCCCAGGTACAACAAAGGACGGGGCGGGTCCACTCGCTCCACCGCGGCAAAAATGGGCTCGGGGATCATGACCATGCCCGCTCCCCCACCGAAGGGACTGTCGTCGACGCGGTGGTGCACGTCGCTGGTCTCCTGTCGCACATCGTGCACCCGAATATCGAGCATTCCCTGCTGGCGAGCCCGCCCCAGCAGGCTCTCGGAGGCAAAGTCATCCACCAGTCCGGGGAAGATCGTGAATACGTCGATCCGCACGGCGGGGCCTATAGGTCCAAGAGGCCCTCGGGTGGATCGATCACGATGCACCCGGCCTCCTGCTCGGTGATGAACACAACCGGCACCAGCGCCCCGCTATCGAGTACGAGGAGATCCGATGCGGGGTTGCCCTGCACTTCGGTGACGGTGCCCACCGGCGAACCGTCGGCCAACACGACGGGGCGACCGATGAGTTCGTGCACCCACAGCACGCCATCGTCGTCGCCCTCAACCGGTTCGGCCCGCAGCAGCAGACCCCGCCAGGCCTCGGCCCCATCGCGGTCGTGAAACCCGTCGAACTGCACGATCCAGCGGTCTTGGTGCCGGGCCGAGGAGACCACGGTGAGCGGCCCACGATCGGTCTGCAGCACCGCCCCGGGGTGGAGGCGTTCGAGGCGATCGGAGGACAGCGCCACCAGGACTTCGCCGCGCACGCCAAACGCTTTGGTGATACGCCCGACCTCAAGTAACACCAGTACCTCCGAGGAGCCACCACGGCGACGGCGGGTTAGTTCGCCAGCCGTCATGGCGCCGCGCAGGGCCAATGCCGTACAACGCCCCCGCCCGACACCGTTGCGTCGGGATGAAGACTCAGTCCTCGAACTCGATGTCGACCTCGACCTCATCGCGCACGGCGGCGGCCCGCACCACCGTTCGGATGGCGTTGGCCACTCGACCGCGCTTACCAATCACCCGGCCCATGTCCTCAGGACCCACCCGCACCTCGAGGCGCACCCGGCCGCGCTGCTCGATGGGGTCGATGCGCACCGCATCGGGATCACCTACCAGTGAGGTCACCAGGACATCGAGAACCGAGGTGGCGATGGGGGCCGGATCGTAGGCGGCGGCGTGGCCGTCGTCCTGGCTGGCGGCCGCGGTCTCGGGGGAGTCGACGCGGTTTACGTCCTCTTCCGTCAGATCCTGGTCGAGTTCACTCATGCCTCGGCCGCCTCCGGTGTCTCTGCGACCTCGGCGGCCTGCGCCTCGGCCACCTTCAACAGGCGGGCCACGGTCTCCGTGGGCTGGGCACCCTTGCTGATCCAATCGTGAGCTTTCACCGTGTCGATCTTTACGAGCGACGGCTCGTGGCGCGGATCATAGGTACCTAGGATCTCGATGAACCGGCCGTTGCGGGGCGAACGCGAGTCGGCCGCCACTACGCGGTAAGTGGGCTGCTTTTTCTTGCCCATACGCATCAGGCGGAGCTTCACGGCCACTGGGGTTCGTCCTTGTCTCGATCGGTCACTCGCCCGGGGGCGGGGTTCTATCGTGGTCGCTAGAGGGGGCTCAGTTCAAACCCGGCAGGCTGAAGGGCGGCTTTGGCATGGCCGGGGGGTCGCTGGTCGCCGTGGTTGTTCGCCCCCGGCTCTTCCCTTTTTTCTTCCCGCTCCGCCCCTTCTTGGTGCCAGAAAAGCCCGGGATGCGCTTCATCATCTTCTGCATCTCCTTGAACTGTTTCACCAACACCGCCACCTCGCCGGGATCGGATCCCGACCCGCGGGCGATGCGAGCCCGGCGCGAGCCGTCGATCAAGTCGACGTTGGCCCGTTCCGCCACCGTCATCGATTGGATCATCGCCTCCAGGTGGTCCAGTTGCCCATCTTCGATCTTGGCGTTCTTCAGTTCCTTCGGCATCCCGGGGATCATCCCCACGACACCCGAGAGGGGGCCCATCTTCTTGATCTGCTGCATCTGGTCGAGAAAATCGTCCAGCGTGAAGCTGCCGTCCATGAGCCGCTGGGCGGCCTCCTCGGCCCCCTGCTTCTCGTAGACCTCCTCGGCCTTCTCGATCAGGGTGAGCATGTCGCCCATACCCAGGATTCGGCCCGCCAGCCGATCCGGGTGGAAGAGTTCGAAGTCGGCCAACTTCTCGCCGGTGGAGGCGAAGGCGATGGGCTTGCCCACCACCTCCTTCACGCTCAGGGCCGCCCCACCGCGTGCGTCGCCGTCGAGTTTGGTGAGGATCACCGCGTCAAGGGCCAGCGTGTCGTTGAAACTCTCGGCCACCGTCACGGCGTCTTGACCGGTCATGGCATCAATCACCAGGAACGTGTAGTCCGGGCTCGTCACCTCGGAGATCCGGCGTACCTCGTCCATGAGCGCAGCGTCGATGGCCAGGCGGCCGGCGGTATCCACGATGAGCACGTCACGGCCCAGTCGCTTCGCCTCCGCCAATCCGGCCGCCGCCGTTTCCACCGGGTCGCCGGGAAGGGAGAACACCGGTACGTCAATCTGGCGGCCCAGCGTGCGCAACTGCTCCACGGCAGCGGGCCGCTGGAGGTCGGCGCCCACCAGGATCGGGTTGCGGCCCTGCTGCTTGAACCAGCGGGCGAGTTTGGCGGCGTTGGTGGTCTTCCCGGCCCCCTGGAGGCCGGCGAGCAGCACCACGGTGGGGGGTTTGCTGGCGTAGGAGATCCGAATGACCTCGCCGCCTAGAGCGTTGATGAGTTCCTCGTGGACGATCTTGATGATCTGCTGCGCCGGGTTGAGCGCCTCAGCCACCTCAATCCCGACGGTCTTGGCCCGGATGCGCTCGAGCATCCCGCGCACGACCTTGAAATTCACGTCGGCTTCGAGGAGCGCCACGCGTATCTCCCGCAGCACCTCCTCCACATCTTGCTCGCGCAGGCGCCCCTGACCTCGGAGGCGCTTGAAGATCCCTTCGAACCGGTCTGAGAGTGCGTCGAACATGTCCGGCGGACCTTATCCGGCGGTGGCTACTGGTCCCGCACCGTGAAGGTGGTGCCGTCCGGGTCGGGCGGGTCGCCTCCGCCGACGCGGCCGGGGGCGACCACTCCACAGGCCCCACCGGGTAGATCGGAGTCGGGGGAACTGTCCGTCGGGGCCTCGGGTAGAAATCAATCCAGGGTCACCGGGGGATCCACCGGCGTTGAAACTCCAGTTCCCGGAGGCAATGACCGACAGCACCCCTTGCTCGTCGGTCACGGTCCAGCCCTCGGCCTCCGCCATCGGCTCGCCCGATAACCCCGAGCGCAGAAACCGACTCGGGCAGTTCGTGGCGGTCACGCATGAACGGCCTCCCGGCCTCGGTGGTCAGCGGTGAGACGAGTCAGCCGAGGCCATTGGTTCCCGAGACCCTCCCCACCGTGAGGTGGTTGTCCACACTGGCCACACCCGCTACCGCGGCGGCGGCCCGTTCCATGTCCGCACGGGCGCTCTGGTGGGGAACCTCGCCGCGCAGGATGGCACAGGCGCCGACGGCCTCCACCTCCGGCTGGGGCAGGTGCCAGGTCCTTGGCGCTCGGGCTAGTTCCTCTCGCACCCGCTCGGCGAGGTTGGCATCACCGTTGTTCCGGTTGATCCAGCGTTCCTGGATCCGACGCCGCGTCTCCCGGCCCGCCATCGGGGCGATCATCAGCCCCAGCCCCACGCCGGCAGCGAAGAGGGCCACCCGGCGGTATCCAAACAGCCGCCCGGTGCGGTAGCCCGCCTTCGCACCAACGCGCGAGGCGCCGATGCCCACCTTGACGGGCAGAAACAGGAGACGCACAAGGGTGAACATGTTCGCAGCGTAGACCCACAACCCCGGCTCAGTCGGCGGCGAAGAGGGCGTCGATGAACTCGTCGGGATCGAAGGCCACTAGGTCGTCCACGGTCTCGCCGAGACCCACCAGTTTGATGGGAATACCGAGGGTGGACTGGATCGCCAGCGCGATGCCGCCCTTGGCCGAGCCATCCAGTTTGGTCAACACCACGCCGGTGAGTTCCACCGCCGCGGTGAACTGCTGGGCCTGCACCAATCCGTTTTGTCCCGTGGTGGCATCCAGGACGAGCAACACCTCGCTGACCTGACCCGGATCGCGGTCGGCCACGCGGCGTACCTTGCGAAGTTCCTCCATCAGGTTCACCTTGGTGTGGAGACGGCCCGCGGTATCAGCCAGCACGAGGTCGCTCCCCCGAGCGGCGGCCCGTTGCACGGCATCGAAGATGATCGAGCTGGGATCGCCCCCTTCGGCGCCCCGAACGAGGTCGGCGCCGGAACGCTCAGCCCAGGCCTCCAGCTGTTCGGCCGCCGCGGCACGGAAGGTATCCCCCGCCGCCATGACGATCCGGTGACCGAGATCGGCCTGCTGCTTGCCCACCTTGCCGATGGTGGTGGTCTTGCCCACCCCGTTCACGCCCACAAAGAGCCACACGTTCGGGCCACCGGGCTGGTGGTGCAGGTCTCGGTCCCCCACGGCGAGATCGGCCTTGAGCTGGGTCTTGAGCACCTCGAGCAACTCCGTTGCTGCCGTGATGCCCTCCGAGGCCACGCTCTGGCGCAGCCGATCGAGGATGGCCGTGGTGGCGCTGATGCCCACATCCGCTCGGATGAGGGCTTCTTCAAGTTCGTCCCAGGTTTCCTGGTCCAGCGCTTCGCGGGCCATGACCGAGCCCAAGAATCCCGACAGGGTGCCACGGGCCTTTCCTAAGCGATCACGCAACGAGGCCGCCGGCGGGGCGGAAACCGAAGGGGCGGAGGGCGAGGGAGCGGGAGCCGACGGGGCGGGAGCCGACGGGGCGGGGGGCGGCTCAAGGGTGGCGCGGTCCGCCCGGCGATGCACCACCAAGGCCACGCTCCCCACGAACAAGACGATGGCGATGACGATCAGGACGAGCAGTAGAGATTCCATGAGGCTTTGCAGCGTAGAGCCCGCGCCGGGGTGAACCCGCCGCCGGGACCGTGGGGGCGCCGCTAGGCGACGGTAGACACCCGCTCGCTCACGACCTTGCTGCTCCCACCTGGTTCCATGGTGACGCCGTAGAGCACATCGGCGGCTTCCATGGTGCGCTTCTGGTGGCTCACGATCAGCAACTGCGCCTCCTGCCGGAACTCCCGCACCAGGTCGAGAAAACGATGAAGGTTCACATCGTCGAGGGCGGCCTCCACTTCGTCCATCACGTAGAACGGTGACGGGCGGCTCCGGAACACGGCAAACAAGAAGGCCAGCGCCGTGAGCGAGCGCTCGCCTCCCGAGAGCAGTGAAAGCTTGCGTACGTTCTTGCCCGACGGCTTCGCCTCCACCTCGATGCCCGTTTCCAGCAGGTCGTCGGGGGCGGTGAGCCGCAGCGACCCGGCCCCGCCGGGAAACAGTGTCTGAAACAACTGCTCGAAATTCTGCGACACGTCGGCGTAGGCCCCCGCAAAGACCTCGACGATCTCGGCATCGATGGCCCGGATGACCCGGCCGAGATCCCGGCGGGATGCCTTCACATCTTCGAGTTGCTCCTGCAAGAACGTGTGGCGCGTCTGCAAGGCGTCGTACTCCTCGAGCGCCAAGGGATTGATCGGGCCCATCAGCCGCAACTCGCGCTCAAGGGCCCGGGCCCGGGCCGTGGGGGTAGACCCATCAGGACCTTCGGGCGCCACACTGGCCATGGCCACCGCCGGCTCCACCTCGAGATCGCGGCGCAGGGTGTCTACCGCCGTTTCGAGACGTAACTTCACTTCGGCTTCGTCGAGTTCGGCTCGGCGAGACCGCTCCCGGGTCTGATCGAGACGCCGTTCGGCGTCGGAACGCTGATGGCGAAGCTCATCGAGCCGCACCGAGGCCACCCGCTGGGCCTCGCTCTGCCGACGCCGCCGCTCCCGCAGATCTCCCAGGGTGGCTTCGATCGTGCCGAGGCGTTCGGGCACCAGGGCCGCCAGACGTTCGACCGCCGTCTGTTTCACATCAAGTTCGACGCGGCGGATCTCGGCCTCGCGTCGGGCCTCGGTGGTGCCCTCCAACCGGGCCTCTACGTCAACCAGGCGGGCACGGAGGAACTGGCGTCGATCATCCAACCCCGCGGCCCGCACCTCGATATCGGCCCGCTGCGAGCCCACCATGGCCGCCCGCTCGTCCAGATTTCCCTTGGCGGCGGCCATGGCTCGCGCCTGCTCAGCACCCTCGGCTTCCTGGGCCTCCAACCGCGGTAGGAGCAGGTCGAGCTCGGCCACCCGGGCCTGCTCCCGCCCAACCCGCTCCGCCAGTTCGTCGGCGTGCGACCGCAACGCTTCGGTCTCGGTGGCGGCGTCGCGGCGGTCGGCCTCCACCCGCTGCAGCCCGTCGGTGGCGGCGCTCAGACGACCGTCGTGCTCGTCGAGTTGGCGGGCCAGGCCCGCTTCAGCGTGGCGGGCCTCCTCGAGCCCGGCGCGGGCTTCGGCCAGACCGGCTTCGGCATGGCCCGCTTCCAGGGTGGACTGCTCGGCGCGCTCGCCGGCCTCCGCCAGCGCCGCGCCAGTAGCCCCCGTGGAGGCGGTGCCCACCCGCCATCCGCTTGGTCCGAAGCGTCCGCCCTCCAGCGTCACGATCACGAGGTCGGGATGAGCCAAGGACGCATCCACCGCCGCCGACCAGCCGCCCTCCACGGCCACCGCCGCCCCCAGGAGCGCATCGAGCAGGGCGCCTACGTCGGGGCGAGCGGCCCGCACATGGCGCCGCACGGGCTCCCCCACCGCCGGAGCGACACGGCTCGTTCGGGTGGCCCCCAGGGCGAGTACCGCTCCTCCCACCGCGTCGCGGGCATCCGTGCCGGACTGCAAGGCCACGATGGCCGCTCTCGCCGTCTCCACCCCATCCACCACCACCGCCGCCAGCGCTTCCCCGGCGGCGGCTTCCACCGCCGCTTCCCATCCGTCATCAACCTCGATGAGCTCGAGGAGGGTGCCCACCACACCATCTACCTCCGCCAGTCGTTCCGCACCGGCTCGGGCCCGGGCCTGATCCAAGGCAAGTCCCAGGGCCTCGGCCCGGGCGGTCCAGGCGTGGCGATCGCCGTCGGCCGCCCGCAGGGTGGCTTCGGCCTCGGCCACCTGCTTCTCGGCGTCGGCCCGCTGTTGCTCGGCTCCCGCCAAGCGTTCCACCAGTGGACCTTCAGCCGAGGAGGCCGTCTCAGCCTCCGCCCGCAAACGATCTGTCTCGGCGGCGAGGCGAGAAAGTTTCTCCCCGAGCACCACGAGGGATGCCTCCACCCGCTGACGTTCCCCGTCGCCGCGCTCCACCCCGGCGCGCATGGCGGCCAGTTCGCCCCGCGCCTCCGCCGCCTGTCCTGCCGGGGCCGCCACGACGCCTTGGGCCCAATCCTGCTCGAAGGCAGTCCGGGCAGCGGCCAGCGCGCCCTGGGCCTGGCTCAGTTCCTCTTGCTGAGGCACCAAATCCTCGGCCTCGGCATCCGCGGCGGCCAACTCGGAGGTCAGGCGGTTCGCCTCGGCTTCCAGCGTGGCGATCACCGCTTGGTCTACGAACGCCCCCCGCTCCCGCTCGATGCCCCGACGGCGCTCGGAGAGCAGGGCTACGAGCCCACGGGCCTTCTCCCGCAGGGCCTCAAAGCGAACGAGGTCGTCGCCGAGATCGTCGGCCCCGGTATGACCCAACTCGGCTTCGGCGCTCAGGACCGCCGCATCGAGTTCGCCCAGCGTCCGCCGCAAGAGCCCGTCCTCATTGGCCAGTTCGGCCCGGGCGGCGCCTCCATCGGCGAGCCGCCGATGCAGCGTAGTGAGTTCGCGGCCCGCCAGGAACACCTGCAGCGCCCGCAGTTCGGCTACGAGATCGCCGTGCCGCCGGGCGGCATCGGCCTGACGCTCCAGAGGGCGCAACTGCCGTCGAACCTCGCGTAGGAGATCGCCCAAGCGGGTGAGGTTGCCCTCGGTGGAGGTGAGGCGGCGCTCGGCTTTTTCTTTGCGCTTCCGGTACTTCAGGATGCCGGCGGCCTCCTCGATGATGAGGCGGCGCTCCTCCGGACGGGCGTTGAGGACGGCGTCGATCTGCCCTTGGCTCACGATCACGTGCTGCTGACGACCGACCCCCGTATCGGAGAGCAAGTCCTGGATGTCGAGCAGGCGACAGGGGACGTCGTTGATGGCGTACTCACTGTCGCCGGTGCGGAACAGCGTGCGGGTAATGGTCACCTCGGTAAAATCGATGGGCAGCATCCCGGCCGAGTTGTCGATGGTGAGGCTGACCTCGGCCCGACCGAGCGCCGAGCGCCGAGCGGTGCCGGCAAAGATCACGTCGTCCATCTTCTGCGACCGCACCGCAGAGGGCGCTTGAGCACCGAGCACCCACCCGATGGCGTCCACCACGTTGGACTTCCCCGACCCATTGGGCCCCACCACCACGGTGACGCCGGGTTCAAGATCGAGTGCGGTCGTGTCGGCGAAGGACTTGAAACCCTTCAGCGTGAGCGTCTTGAGGAACATTCGATGGCCGACGTTAGTAGTCCCAGCGCGACCCGCGGCGCACCTCAGACCTGACAGGCGTCACAGAAGTACAGGGGCTTGTTGGCGAAGCGCGTCTTGACCACCGCAGCCCGGCATCGGCGGCACGGCTCACCGTCGCGTCCAAAGACCTTCAGGTGGTTCTGGTAGTCGCCAGATTTTCCGTAGAGGTCGACGAATCCATTCTCCCCCACGGTGGTCCCGCGGTACTTCACGGCCTCGTGCAGCGTCTCCACAAGGGCTCGAAACAGGCGCCGGATCTCCTGGGAGGACAGCTCACTGGAAATACGGTCGTGGCGAAGGCCGGCTTCCCACAGGATCTCGTCGCTGTAGATGGGTCCGATGCCCACGACCATATCGGGGGCCATCAGCAGGGCTTTGAGCTTGAGGTTTCGAGCCAGTATCGAGCGAGCGAACAACGTCCAGGAGACCGCATCGGCCACGGGGTCCAGCCCGCAGGCCGCCAATTCGGGGAGATCTTCCGCCACGGCGTTGGTGGCGACCACGAACGCCTGGGCGGTGCCGCCGGGATCGAGGAGCCAGACCTGTCCACCCTGGGTGAAGCCCAGCACCACCAGCGTGCCCTTGGGCGAGGTGGCGCGCGGGGCGGCCTTCTCGAGTCGGCCGGTCTCCCCCAGATCCAGCACCAGCATTTCGCTGTTATCGAGGTTGGCCACCAAGAAGCGACCTCGCCGGTCTACCGACTTGACCTTGGCGCCCTCCAAGCGGGCCTGGAAGATCTTCTTGTTGCCGTTTCGCTTGGTCACCTTGGCTCCGGTGACCTCGGGCACCTTGAGGCGCTTGCCTACCGATTCCTTCTCCAGTTCACGCCGGAGCGTTTCGAGCTCGGGTAGCTCAGCCATGGTGGGTCTCCCTCGGGGTTTCCAGTCGATTGGGATCGGTCAACGCGTCGTGCGCCACGCGAGCGGCGGCCTGTTCGGCCTGTTTCTTGGAGCGTCCTGCGCCGTTTCCGTAGGCGATGCCTTCGATGCTGACCACGCTGGCGAAGGTGCGGTCATGGTCCGGGCCGCTGGCCTGCACGTCGTAGTGGGGCGGGCTAGCAAACAACTGGGCCGCCAGTTCCTGCAGGCGACTCTTGTGATCGGTTCGATCGAACTGGGCCGTAGCCAGACGGCTGCTGAGGACAGTGAGAATGAGGGTGCGGGCTCCCTCGATCCCGCCGGCTAGGTAGACAGCCCCAAAGATGGCTTCCAACGCATCGGCGAGAATCGACGGCTTTTCTCGCCCGCCCGAGTGTTCCTCCCCGCGTCCCAGGAGCAAGTGCTCCCCTACCCGCAACTCGGCCGCCACCTCCGCGAGGGCCACCGCATTCACGACGGTCTTGCGGATGTCGGTGAGGTCGCCCTCCGGGAGCGTGTCGTAGACCCGGTACACGTGATCGGCGACCACCACGCTCAGCACCGCGTCGCCGAGGAACTCGAGACGTTCGTTCGAGGGGTAACCGGCGTGCTCGGCACACCACGAACTGTGGACAAGCGCCGGCGCCAACAGGTCCGGAGCCAGATCGAGGCCGAGGCGCGCCACTAACTCGTCCAAACGGGCTACTGGGAGCGAGTTCAGGGTGGTTACAGCCGACCGAAGACGTAGTCGACCGCGTCGCGGACCGTCTTCAGGTCCGCCAAATCTTCGTCGTCGATCCGGAAGCCCACCGAGCGCTCGCTCAACTCCTCCTCCAACGCCTCCACCAGCTCGATCAGGGCCAGCGAATCGGCGTCGAGGTCGTCCGCGAAACTCTGCCCCTCCGAGATAGCGGCGGGCTCGATTTCGAGAATGTCGGCCAACCGATCTCGTATCAGCGCAAACACCTGCTGTCGGTCCATGGGGGTTCCTCGTTCAACGTGGGTTTCGGCGGGCAACGACAACTCCTGCGCAAGGGCTCTGGAAGGGCGCACCCTAGCCCATTCCAGACTTAGTGCGCTTGTGAATGGAGAAACGTCCTGGTCAGAGGGTTACTGGGCCGACACGACGGCCGTGCGGAGGCGTTCCACGATCCCGGCCTCGTGCAGTTCTGCGGCCACGCGTATGGCATTGACCACCGCCGTCGCCGAGGACGAGCCGTGGGAGATCAGACACAGCCCGTCCACCCCCAAGAGCATCGCCCCCCC
>CAMDIH010000023.1 GCA_945898515.1 Candidatus Neomicrothrix parvicella RN1
TCAGGCCATCCAGTGGCCCCTGCCCCACAACGAGGTCACCAGCACCAGGGCCACCCCACTCACCACCAGCACCGCTCGGGCCGGCAATGTTCGCTCCGACGCCAATCGCTCCCCCACTAGGCCGAATACCGGAAAGATCATGAGGGCAAAGCGGCCGTGACTGGCAAAACTGCCACTCCCCAACAGCGGAAGGGCCACCAACACCAGGGCGTAGGTGCCGTAGCCGGCGCCGAACCGCCGCCATACTGCGGGCAGGGCCAGGGCGAACGCAATCATGACCAACCCCTGCGCCACCAGTCGGGCGACAAAACCCCTGTCTGGGTTGTTCTGAAGCTGGTCCAGCAGGGTCAGCTTCAACAACGAGTTAAGCCCGATACCGCCGTTCCACCAACGCTGCGCCGTACTAAAAGCGAGCGGATCCCCGTAACGAATCCAGCAGTACAACATCCACCCACCGAGTCCCGAGATCCCCACAAGCAACCCGGTATCACGGCGCCGGAACTTCGATAGGTCGAGGTAGGGCCGCCATCCAACGAACGTCAACGCCCCGCGTCGCTCGGCCACTCGCAGCGCCACACCGAGCACCACTCCGATGCCGACCAGACGCGTCAGCGAGGCGGCCGCCGCCAGCACTCCAGCCGCCACCGGTCGATCCCGCTCGGCACAAAGGAAGGCGGCCACCGCCAGCAACAAGAAAAGCGCCTCGCCGTAGGCGGCGGCCACCAGGAAATACGCCCAGGGAAAGGCGGCCACCGTCAGGCTCGCCCATCGTGCCGACGGGAGCGACATCTTCGTGGTGAACCATCCGTGAAGCACAATGGTGGCACCAAACCCCGCTGCTAAGGTCGTCACCAGAAGACCAAGCCCTGTTCCCATGCCAAGGCGGGCTACCCCGCCGGCGAGCAGCGGGTAACCCGGCCAAAACGCCACTAACGTCTCCCCCCCTCTTGCCAACACCAGTCGATCCTCGGCGGGGTACCCATCTTCGGCGATGCGGGCATAAAAACCTCCGTCCCAGTAGGCCCAAGGGCGGAGCACACCATCACCGTATTGGAGGCTGACCGAACGATGCATTGACGGGAACTCCTGGGCGGGAGGCAGATGAACCGAGGATTGCCAAACCACCACGGTAAGCACCACCACCACCAGTCCGTGGAGGAGCGCCGCCCACCGCCAGTCCGTGAATATCTTGCGATCGGTCTCCGGGACGGTTGACGCCGCGCTAGGCCCGGGCACGCTCAGGGTGCCTTGCTTGGCTTGCAACCAACACGCTGCCCCGGCCAGTTCCCCATGGCCCAGAAGCAAGGCGTTGCGGCAACCAACGGGAGATTGCCATGTAGGCAAGGATAGTGCTCGCACCGCTCGCCCCGAAATCTCCTCGCGATAGTGCCCCTGACCCGGTAGTCACCGTCCGGCCGGTAAAACGCCGCCACATCACCACTGCGAGCCGGTACCATGCGAATGTCGTTGGCCCGGTCTCCGGCGACAGATCCGTTCCAGGAACGACATCCCCGCAGGAGAGGCGACCGGGCTGTCCCCGCCGTCGCCAACCTGGAACTCCCAACCGTGGAGGGCCCCGAACATGCTCCGACTTCAAGCGCCACTAGAGGATCGCTACACCGCCGCCACGCTGGACGACCTCAATAGCCGCATCGCGGTGGCCAAGGCCACCCTCGGAGATCGTCTCTTCATCCTCGGCCACCATTACCAACGGGACGAAGTAATGCGCTGGGTCGATGCCCGAGGCGATAGCTACCGGCTCTCGGTCCTCGCCCAACAAAACGACCAGGCCGAATTCATTGTGTTCTGTGGCGTGCACTTCATGGCGGAGTCGGCCGATGTACTCACCGGAGATCACCAGCGCGTCATCCTCCCCGACCTCAATGCCGGGTGCTCCATGGCCGACATGGCCGACCTCGACGAAGTGGAAGAGGCCTGGGAGTCCCTGGCCGCGGTCACCGACATCGAGCGGGTGATCCCGGTCACCTACATGAACTCTTCCGCGGCCCTCAAGGCCTTCGTGGGGCGTCATTCAGGAGCGGTTTGCACCTCCACCAACGCCCGAGCAGTGCTCGAATGGGCCCTCGGGCAGGGGCCCCGCGCGGGCACCGCCGCCTCTGGGGCCAGCGGAGGGGGCAAGCAGGTGCTCTTCTTCCCCGACCAGCACCTCGGGCGTAACACCGGGATGGCGATGGGCTACGGCCTGGATGACATGCGCATCTGGAACCCCCGCCTCGAGCGCGGTGGACTCACCGCCGCCGAGGGCCACGACGCCACCATCGTGCTGTGGAAGGGGCACTGCTCGGTGCACCAGCGGTTCCTCCCCGAGCACATCGAGACCTTTCGCGCCGCCAACCCCGATGGCATTGTAATCGCCCATCCAGAGTGTCGGTACGAGACCTGTGAGCAGGCGGACTACGTCGGTTCCACCGACTTCATCATTCGCACCGTGGGCGAGGCTCCTCCCGGTGCCGTCATCGCGGTGGGCACGGAGATCCATCTGGTCAACCGACTCGACCATGAGTCGGTGGACAAGACCGTCGTATCGCTGGACCCGCTGGTATGCCCCTGCTCCACGATGTTCCGAATCGATGCCGCCCACCTTTGTTGGGTCCTGGAAAACCTGGTAGCGGGCAACGTGGTGAACCAAATCATCGTGGACCCTGAGACTGCTGCATGGGCAGGCGTCGCCCTCCAGCGCATGCTCGACATCGTGTAGGGATCGAACCAGGCGGCCCTAGCCTGGGACCACCCCCGGCCTCGATGAACCCCCCAGAGCAAGACCCCACTGATCGAGATCTCCTTGACGTGGTCGTCATCGGTGCCGGCTGCGGGGCCCCAACCTCATTCGGACTCTCCCCGCCGGCGCATCTCATTAGCGTCGGCCGCACCGAGGGAAGGCTCACGTACCCCCCACCAAGAGAGGTTTCAGGAACCGCCCTGTCCAACTCGCCTTCGCCTGAGCCACCTGCTCAGGAGTCCCTTCACACACCAGCGCTCCGCCACCGTCACCACCCTCCGGGCCGAGGTCGATGAGCCAGTCCGCCGTCTTGATCACATCGAGGTTGTGCTCGATCACCAGCACGGTATTGCCCTGATCTACCAATCGGCTCAGCACAGTGAGGAGCTTTCGAATGTCTTCGAAGTGCAGGCCGGTGGTGGGCTCGTCGAGAATGTAGATGGTGTGGCCGGTAGATCGCTTGGCCAGTTCGCTGGCTAATTTCACCCGCTGGGCCTCTCCGCCGGACAGCGTGGTGGCGGGCTGACCCAAGCGCACATAGCCCAGGCCCACGTCCACGAGCGTCTGCATATGACGGGCGATCGCCGGCTGGTTCCCGAAGAAATCGAGCGCCTCCTCACAGGATAAGGCCAGTACGTCAGCGACGTTGTGCTCCTTGAAGGTGACATCCAGCGTGTCGCGGTTGTAGCGCTGGCCCTTACACACCTCGCACGGCACGTACACATCGGGCATGAAGTGCATTTCGATCTTGATGGTGCCGTCACCAGAGCAGGAATCGCAGCGGCCGCCGCTCACGTTGAAACTGAATCGACCGGGCAGGTAGCCGCGCACCTTGGCTTCCTGCGTGGCGGCGAACAGTTTCCGCACGTGGTCCCACACGCCGGTGTACGTAGCGGGGTTGGATCGCGGGGTGCGCCCGATCGGGCTCTGGTCGATGTTGATGACCTTGTCGATGTGCTCGAGCCCGACCACGGTCTTATGCAGTCCGGGGGGGGTTTTGGACTTGTAGATCCGCTGCATCAGCGCCCGGAACAGAATGTCGTTGACGAGGCTCGACTTCCCTGAACCCGACACGCCGGTCACCGACACGAACAGACCGAGCGGAAACTCCACCGTGAGGTCCTTCAGGTTGTGCTCTCGGGCCCCTTTCACGACCAACCGTTCCGGACCGCGAGGGCGGCGCTTCTCCGGCACCGGGATTGAGCGTTTCCCGGAAAGGTACTGACCTGTCACGGAGGCCTTATTCTTCAGCAGCGCCTTCACCGGCCCAGCGTGCACCACCTCGCCGCCGTGCTCTCCGGCCCCAGGACCGATATCAACGACGTAGTCCGCCACCGAAATCGTGTCCTGATCGTGCTCCACCACAATCACGGTGTTGCCCAAATCCCGGAGGCGAAGCAGCGTCTCGATGAGGCGGTGGTTATCGCGCTGATGCAAGCCGATCGAGGGTTCATCGAGCACATAGAGCACCCCCACCAGTCCTGACCCGATTTGGGAGGCCAGCCGGATGCGCTGGGCCTCACCGCCGGCCAGGGTGGCGGCGGATCGCGAGAGGGAGAGGTAGTCGAGCCCCACATCGAGGAGGAACCCCATGCGGGCGTTCACCTCTTTCACCACTCGCTCGGCGATCATGCGTTCACGCTCAGACAGCGTGAGGCCTTCGAGGGTGCGGGCGGCATCGCGAATCGACATGGCGCAGATGTCGGAGATGGAGTGACCATCGATGGTGACCGACAAGGACAATGGCGCGAGCCGGGCACCGGCGCAGGTGGGACAGGGCACCTCACGCATGTAGCCCTCGATCTGCTCCCGCTGGGTATCGCTTTCCGCCTCACGGTGGCGGCGCTGCAGATACGGGAGCACTCCTTCGAAGGTGGCCGTGTAGGCCCGAACCCGACCAAAGCGATTCTTGTACCGCACCTCCACCTTGCCGACACCCTGGCCATGCAGGAAGGACTGTTGGTGCTTCTTGGAGAGCTTCGACCACGGCATATCGGGATCAACGCCGAGTTCCTCAGCCACTGACTCCAGGAGGCGTCGGAAGTACTGACTGTGGCCGCTGGCCCACGGGGCGATGGCCCCCCCGCTGATACTGAGATCAATATTCGGGACGATCAGTTCGGCATCAACCTCAAACCGGGTGCCGAGGCCATCGCAGCTGTCGCAGGCACCGTAGGGCGAGTTGAACGAAAAGTTCCTCGGCGCCAACTCCTCGAAGGAGCCGTGGCCATTCGGACAGGCCAGGTGCTGAGAGAAGGTAAGTGTGTTGTCCCCCTCGCCTTGGTGGTCTTCACCATCTTGCTCCACGAGTTGCACTTCGGCCACGCCATCAGCGAGGGCGAGTGCGGTCTCTAACGAGTCGGTGAGGCGTCGCTCCAGACCATCCCGCACGATGAGGCGGTCCACCACTACCTCAATGGTGTGCTGCTCGTAGCGGGCCAAGTCCATCGTTTCCGTGAGCTCATGCACCTCACCATCGATGCGAGCCCGCGCATAGCCCTGCGCGGCGAGATCGGTGAGCAATGTCTCGTAGGTGCCCTTCCGGCCCCGCACCACCGGTGCCAACACCTGGAAGCGGGTTCCCTCGGGCAGCTCGAGGATTCGGTCGACGATCTGCTGGGGGCTCTGACGCGTGATCTTGGCGCCGCACTCCGGACAGTGGGGTATCCCGATACGGGCATAGAGCAGACGGAGATAGTCGTACACCTCGGTGATCGTGCCGACGGTGGAACGGGGGTTCCGCGACGCCGACTTCTGGTCGATCGAGATGGCCGGTGACAAGCCCTCGATGAAGTCCACGTCGGGCTTGTCCATCTGGCCGAGGAACTGCCGTGCGTAGGACGAGAGCGACTCCACGTACCGACGCTGGCCCTCGGCGTAGATCGTGTCGAAGGCCAAGGACGACTTCCCCGAGCCCGACAACCCGGTGAACACGATCAACTTATTCCGCGGAAGCTCCACGGCGACGTTCTTCAGGTTGTGCTCGCGAGCACCCCGCACTACTAGGGAATCAGACACACCGCTAGGTTAGTGGCGACACCGAGCCCCCGAACGCCCGTTCGCACTGCCGACCGCGCTCAGCACGGGCGCGGCGGTGCTGCCGAGTGGCTCATCCCACGTCCCGGAGCTCTCGCTTCAGATCCTTGATCTCGTCGCGAAGCCGGGCCGCGTATTCGAACCGCAGCTCCGTGGAGGCGTCGTGCATCTCCTCCTCCAGCGTGAGGATAAGCCGGCGCAGCTCGTCACCGGGGAGCCCGGCCAGGTCCTTGCGGACTTTGTCGTGCTGACGACTACGCCGATCGCTGCCGGGCACGGGCGCTGTCTCTGCTGGTCGGAGGAGCGACAGGATGTCCGTGACGGCCTTGCGGATCGACTGCGGATCGATCCCATGGTCCTCGTTGTGGCGAAGCTGGAGCTGCCGGCGACGCTGGGTCTCGGAAATCGCGCGACGCATCGAGTCGGTGACCGTATCGGCGTACATGATGACCTGACCATCAACGTGGCGGGCGGCTCGCCCCATCGTTTGGATCAGTGAGGTCTCCGATCGGAGAAAGCCCTCCTTGTCGGCGTCGAGGATCGCCACCAGCGACACCTCCGGCAGGTCGAGGCCTTCGCGCAGCAGGTTGATCCCAACCAACACGTCATATTCCCCCAGCCGCAGATCCCGCAGGATCTCGATGCGCTGAATGGTGTCCACGTTGGAGTGCAGGTACCGCACCCGCAGACCCTGTTCCAGCAAATACTCGCTGAGGTCTTCCGCCATCTTCTTGGTAAGGGTGGTGACCAGCACTCGAGCCCCTGCGTCGATGCGGCCTCTGATTTGCCCGATCAAGTCGTCGATTTGGCCCTGGGTAGGCTTCACGATGACTTCCGGGTCTACGAGTCCAGTCGGTCGAACGATCTGCTCCGCAATCTGGGTGGACACCTGCAACTCAAAGGGACCGGGGGTAGCCGACAGGAACACCACCTGATTCACTCGCTCCAACACCTCCTCGAACTGCAGCGGTCGGTTGTCGGCAGCACTGGGCAACCGGAAGCCGTGCTCGATGAGTTGTTGTTTGCGGGCGCGGTCGCCGGCGTACTGGCCGTGGAGTTGGGGTAGGGCCTGGTGACTCTCATCGATGACCAAGAGAAAGTCCTCGGGGAAGAAGTCGATAAGGGTGCTCGGCGGCTCGCCAGGACCCCGGCCATCGATTGGTGCCGAGTAGTTCTCGATGCCATTGCAATAGCCAACCTCCTGCATCATTTCGAGGTCGTATTGCGTTCGCATCCGGAGGCGCTGCGCTTCGAGGAGCTTGCCTTCCTGTTCAAAGTGCGCCAACTGCTGCTGTAGCTCCACCTCGATGCGCTCAATGGCAAGACGCATTCGCTCCTCCCCGGATACGTAATGCGTGGCCGGGAAGATCACCAGCTCATCAAGCAGGGCCACTTGTTCCCCCGTGAGCGGGTCCACCACCTGGATCCGTTCGATTTCATCTCCGAAAAGTTCGATCCGTACCGCTGTCTCGTCGTAGGCCGGATGCACCTCGATGGTGTCGCCCCGTACCCGGAACTTCCCCCGTACCAGATTCATATCGTTGCGCTCATAGCGCATATCCACGAGCCGCCGCAGCACCCCGCGCTGGTCGATCTCAGTGCCCACCTGCAGGTGTAAAAGGTTCTGTAGGTATTCCTCGGGTGATCCGAGTCCGTAGATACACGACACCGATGCCACCACGATCACGTCTCGACGGGTCAGCAACGCCGCTGTGGCGGCATGGCGAAGCCGATCGATCTCGTCGTTGACCGAAGAGTCTTTCTCGATGTACGTATCCGAGCTCGCGATATAGGCCTCAGGCTGGTAGTAGTCGTAATAGGAGACGAAGTACTCCACGCGATTGTCCGGGAAAAACTCCCGGAACTCATTGGCCAACTGGGCGGCGAGCGACTTATTTGGCGCCAGCACCAAGGTGGGGCGTTGTACCTGCTCAATCGTCCACCCAATGGTGGCGCTCTTGCCGGAACCGGTGATACCTAGCAGCGTCTGGTAGCGGTCACCCCGCCGGATGCTCTCGGCGAGCGCGGCGATGGCGGTGGGTTGGTCACCGGCGGGCTCAAAGTCCGACACCATCCGAAAGGGGGGCACATAAGCGATCCTACCGACGCCGCTGCCCCGGCCACCTCAGCGGGCCGCTCCAAAGGTGGGTTGGCACCGCTCCGGGGAAGTGAGATCAACCGGGCGGAAGAACTGCACCTTCTCTTCCCACCCGGCCACGGGCCGCACCAGTTCCGGATCATCTTCGGCGCGAGCCAACACCACCCGCTCACCAGCCCGCTCATAGGTGAGCGCCACACCGGGACGGCCGACCATAAATGCCCGCAACTGGCCCCACGTGAGGGCGTAGCGGCTATCGGCGTATCGCTGCAGGTCTCGATCATCGGTGGAGACCACCCACACAAGCTCTGCTTGCTGATCGGTGAGTGGGAGCGTGCTCCGCACCAGGAAGTGATTCGAATCTCCGTCCACGGTGCGCAGGTTGGCGTACATGTTGAAGCCGTAGCCGGTCTTGATCTCCGCATAGGGAGTAAGCCCATTCAGGGCCACCAGCAGCGGGATGACAAGCAGCAGCGCGTGGGTCGGGCGCAGGGCATGACTGGCGACGGCCGGGTGGGCGCGGAGGAAGCGGACTACCGCGAAGATGACCACCACGGAGTAGACGTGCCAGGAGAACCACCCGAGGTGGTAGCCCTCCGTGGTGTCGACAAATCCGAGGGCGCAGGCCGCCGCCAGCGTCACCGGAAGCGCCACCGAACTGGAAGCGGGACAGCCCGAGAGAGGTCGTCGACTCATTGAAATAGAACACGGCACAACTCACCGAGCGATCAAAGAAGGCCGCGTTGAGCTTGGCGAAGGCGGCGAAGACCAACAGGCAAAGCCGAGCTATTGGGAGTAACCGGCGAGCGAGATCAGGTCGGTTGAAGGGCCGCCGCCGCGCCACTCCCACTGCCACGGCCAGCACCACGGCTACGTCGACGAAACCCACCAACAACCAGTGGTTGCCGAGTACGGGCGCCTCGCCCCACACCGTGGCCAGGCCCCCGACGGCCAGCACGCCGAGCGGAACCACCGCCCCTGGACGCCAAAGGACCAGTGCGATACCCACGGTGAGGAGAAGACGCGCCGCCATCGGCGCGCCGGTGGGGTTCCCCAGCAAATGCCAGACGGCGGCTAGTGCCCACATGACGGAGAGCAGGGCTGCGATTCGACCGACTCCGGCCGATCGCCCAGCCCCGCGGCATGGGGGCCCGCGGCGGTGTCACTACTTCGCGTTATCTTGCAACGCCGCCAAGACGGACCACAGTGCATCCAAGGCCGCCCCGAGGTCCTCGGGCGACCCCGAGTTGTCGAGGACATAGTCCGCCCTGGCCAAGCGCTCAGAGCGGCTCACCTGGCGAGCCATGCGGGCCCGGGCGTCGCCCTCGTCCATCCCTCGGCTCTCCACCAATCGCCGCACAGCAAGCTCCGGATCCAGGTCCACCACGACAAGAGCCGCCAAGTCGTCGCGGCCCGACTCCACCAGGAGAGGCACGTCGAGGATCACCACATGATCAGTTGCCGCTTCCTGTGCAATGCGGCGGGCGATCTCCTCCACCACCGGCGGGTGGACAATCCGGCTGAGATCGCTCAACGCCTCCGGATCACCGAATACCACATCAGCTACCGCCTGACGGTTCAGCGTGCCATCGTCCGCCACCACCTCGGCACCAAAGCGCTCCACCATCGCATGGAAGACCGGGTTCCCGGGTACCTGAAGTGAGTGCACAATGGCATCGGCATCAATGACCACGGCGCCCCGGGCCGCGAGCCCGGCCGATACCGTGGATTTTCCCGAGCCGATGCCGCCCGTCAGTCCGATGAGGAGCACTCCAGCAACGTAGCCCGACAGGAGGGCGCGTCCCCGGTTCCGGAGACCGGTCAGCCTAAGATTCGTCAACCGGTTGAGTCTTTCCTACCCAAAGCCACCACCGGCGCCACGCTCCAGGAGGTGCGAGAGTCATCGAACTTCTCCCTGATCTTGCCGTTTCCTCCACGAGCCACCGACGGTCAGAGGACGAACCTTCCCCGTCCGCTGACCGCGGCGGAGGGCTTCACCATGCCGTCCTGCTGGTCCGCTGGACCACTACCGCCGTGGCGGGCATCCTGGCGGCTCCCACCATCATCTCTGAGGGAGACACCGGTCTCGCTCTCCTCACACTACTCATCCTGGCCAACACTGCGTTTCGTTCGCTGCGACCGCTGCCGGTGCAAACAAGCCCCAGAGCCAGCCTCACGGCGAGCCTTGAGTTGATTGGTGTCACCGCCTGCGTCGCGGCAACGGGCTATTGGGATTCACCGCTGACGATCTGCCTGCTCGCAGCAGTTACCGTAACCGCCCTGGCGTGCCCGTTGCGCTTCTCCGCCATGCTCACGCTGGGCGCGGCCTTGGGCCTAAGCATCGCCTATTGCCAACAACAGCAGTTCGTACCAGAAGCCCTCAGACAATCCCTGATCTGGTCGTCCGAACTAGCTTTGACCAGCCTCGCGGTGAGTTACGCCCAACGCCTGTACGGATCGGCTTCGAGCATCGCCGAAGGGTCTGCCACTCGCATAGACGCGCTCTCGGAGGCCAACGCCCTCTTAGTGCAACTCCATGAGATCAGCCAGACACTCCCCGCCTCGCTGGACCTCGATGAGACCCTCGACACTGCGGTGGAGCAACTTGCGAACCTCTTTAGTGCCGACGCCTTAGCGCTCCTCTTGTTCGACCCCACTGATGGGCAATGGAAGACCCGCCGTCGAAGACGCGGTCGTCCCCCCGCCACGCTGGCCCTGGAGGACCTCCCCGCGCCCCTGGCCACGGCACTCGACCACCGGAGCGTGGTACGAGTGGAGAACCTGTTGGTGGCCAGCGGACCAGGCCTCACCCCGAGTTCCGGGTCCGGCATCTATGCGGTATTGCGCGCCCGGCAGACCAACGTCGGGCTACTGGCGTTGGAACACTCAGACACCAACCATTTCACGGCGCGGGATGCAGCCTTACTTGCGAGCTTTGTGGACAACACGGCCCTCGCTATCGACAACGCTCTCTGGTTTGGGCGCCTCCGCACGGTTGGTGCTGATGAGGAGCGGAACCGCATCGCCCGGGACCTGCACGATCGCATCGGACAGTCTCTGTCCTACCTCGCGTTCGAACTCGACCGCATCATCAAGGAGCAACGAGATGCGTCACCAGAGACCATCACCGCTCTACGGGATCTACGAGTTGACGTGCGCGGACTCATCGGAGAAGTCCGAGACACTCTTCAAGATCTGCGCACCGACGTCACCGACGCCCAGGGATTGATCGAGACTCTCGAGAACTACCTCAGTCGGGTCGAGACACGCAGTGCATTGAATATACGTTTGGAGATCAGAGAGACCGCTCGACTTCCAATGCCCCAGGAACGAGAGATCTGGCGCATCGCTCAAGAAGCCATCACCAATATCGAGCGTCATGCTCGGGCTACGGACCTCCACCTTCTTTGGGTATCCGATGGCAAGGTATTCGCTTTAGAGGTCCGCGACAACGGCATCGGCTTTGCCACTACCAAATCAACCCGCCTCGATAGTTACGGTCTCGTCGGTATGAGGGAACGGGCCGCCGGCATCGGTGCCCAACTTTTTGTTGACTCCACCCCGGCTGGGGGCACGCGGGTACGCTGCAAGTCGGTTGCTCGCTGAGCACCACCGCTAGTTAAGGAGGACCTGCGTGACAAGTATCCGGCTGCTACTGGCAGACGACCACCGAATGCTCCGAGAAGGCCTGAATCGGTCGATGACCTCCGAGGGCTTCGATGTCGTTGGCGAGGCAGCTAACGGCGAGATCGCTGTGGAGTTAGCAGCCGAGCTGGTCCCCGACATCATCTTGATGGACGTTTCCATGCCCGAGATGGACGGGCTGGAAGCTACCCGGATCATCATGGCAACCGACACCCCCACTCGGATCATCATGCTCACGATGCACGCCGACCATGAGGTACTCGCCAAAGCAATCCGGGCCGGGGCCTCAGGCTTTCTCGTCAAAGATTGCTCCACCGAAGAGATAGCCGAAGCAGTGCGCACGGCCGCACGAGGTGAGACGGTGATCTCCCCCGGAGTGGCGGCCAGGATGCTGGAGGAGGTGCGTCGCATTGATACGCCTGATGTGCCCACCGAAACATCACTACTCACTAAACGCGAGGAAGAAGTCCTCCAGTTGATCGCCGATGGCTGCGCAACCAACGAGGTAGCCGACAGCCTCTTCATCAGCGCCAAAACCGTCAAGAACCACCTAGCGTCGATCTACCAGAAACTCGATGCCCGGGATCGCACCCAAGCAATCTTGCAGGCCATGCGGATGGGGATCGTCCAATTGCGGTAGCAGCTCCGGGCATTGCGTCGCTGTGCATGAGCGAGGGCCAAATTACCTAGTCAGACCCCGGTTCGAGCCGCCGATATCCCATAGTGGTACGACCAGCAGCCCTGGTGTAGCACGCCCAACTCGTCGCCCTCATCGCCGTGGCATGCATCAGCGCCATCACCGCCGTCGGCGATAACGCCACTACCAAAGTCGAATCCGTCGGCGACTCGCTCTAGCCCACTCGAAACCTGCGAAACAAGGGCCGGGCCGAATTGCCCATTGTGCTCCGGTACAAAATCGGGGATCGTGAGCGGAGCCACAGCCCCTGAGTGGCCCAGGAGCCCACAACCATCAAGGTGTAAACCCTCATGATTACCACCTACGAATTCCTCACCACCTGGATGTTCTTTGCGGCGGCGTGGAAATAGGCCAAATTACCTAGTTGGGTCTCGGTTCGGATAGCCGATACCTCATAGTATTACCAATCCCTGGGAGACCCAGGGAGCACACAACCATCAAGGAGCAAACCCTCATGATTACCACCTACGAATTCCTCACCACCTGGATGCGAGCTCGGTTCTCCGACAGCGACCGTGGCGCAGCCCTCATCGAGTACGCCCTACTCGTGGCCCTCATCGCCGTTGTGTGCATCATCGCCATCACCGCCCTCGGCAACAACGCTGACAGCAAATTCTCGGAAGTCAGCAGCTCACTAGGCTGACCCACTCGAAAAAGGGCCGGGCAGCAGCCCGGCCCTTTTTCGCGTGCCCCCCCGGTTTCGGGTCTACCGGACTAACAGGTGTCCACGGATCCAGCGAGGCTGACTCCTCGCCGACATACCAATAGCCACTTGTCGTCCTGAAACAGGATTCGCCACCGAGCATCTGCTGTTACTACCAGGGCGAGGGGACTCGAACGTGGTATCGCAGCCAGTTCGATGTCGTACCTCTCAAGTTGGCTGAACACATCAGCCCGCACTTCTATGAAGGAGAGCGCGGCCTCTGAAACCTCGAACGGGAACATATCGTAGCGATCGTCATAAAACACGCGTCTACCCGGGCCGTACACGAACTCTAAGAAGTTGCCAACGATGTCCGGAGTTGCCATTCGATGCTCCGACAGATCGATCTCGTTTCGCTCCAGATAGGCCAATGCATCCACCGGCATGCGATCGAAGTTCATGGTGGGCTGGCCTAGACGAACAAGAACGAGCATCGCAGCCAGGGCCACACCACCGAGACTTATCAAACGGGCTGCCAGGGTGCGGTCCTCGGAATTGATTCCCCCCAGGCCAGCCAGACCCAATGCCATCGATGGGGCTAGGGCTATGGACGCCAAGGCGACGTTCCGCAGAGCGACTAACGCCGCCACCGTGAAAACCGCCGTAATCAGAGCACTGCGATAGCGCGGGCGGCGCACGAGGAGCACGATTGCCAGCACGACCTGGAACAGAAAAGCTCGCTCGTGAAGGCTCACGAAGCGCGGGGCTTGCCACTCAATCACATTGGAGAGCAGATCCTGACGACTTAGCAGCGTTAGGGGGAACAACAACACGCCTGGCCCCAGCGGGCCCACGGCACCGAGCAATAAGCCCGGGACGAGCCAGCGCAGGCAGCGCAACTCCACCGCCGGGGCCTCGCCGTCAAGACGAGTCCCTACCGCCGCCGCCAGCAGGTACACCACGCCGAGCGGGAAGGAACCGTGAGTATTCACCCACAACCACCCCAGAGGAGCGAGCCACATCGGATTGAGGCGCCCCTCGGCGGCCAGCACCACCAGCCCAAAGGCAATTAGACCCAACATGAATGGCCGCTCGGTCCACATTCCCGCTCCGACCATCACCATGAGAGCCCCAACCAGAAGTCGTGCCAACAATCCCCCGGCGGGGCGTAAGAGATGCCACACCAATCCGGTAAGGACTGCGGCCACTAACCCCATCAACAGGCGCACCCCACCTAAGCCGCCGGTACGCTCGACGCTGGCGTAGAGCAGCGAGGCAAGCCAACTTTGTACAACCCAGGGCTCACCTGCGGCGGTAAAGGTATACGGGTCCGACACCGGGACCGAGCCAGAAGTAAGGATGATGCGCCCGGTAGCCAAATGGGTCATGAACGAGTTGTCCGACAAGGAACGCAGTCCGATGGCCGCCCCCCCGACAATCACCAACACCAGCCCAACGGCTCCCCCCATCGAAGGATGAGTGAAGCGCCACATCATTCCCCGATGCTGGGACGCGACATCCAAGGCTCAGACCTCAGAGGGTGGTTGCGACGTTCATGAACGCAGGGCCGATGATAACCACGAACATAGCTGGAAAAATGCAGAAGACCATCGGAATGAGCATCTTCACGGGCGCCTTTTGGGCTCGCTCCTGAGCCAGCTGGCGCCGCTTGATTCGCATCTCGTCGGCCTGAGATCGCAGGACCCGGCCGATCGACACTCCGAAGGTGTCCGCCTGGATGATGGCGAGGACGAAGGAGCGAATCTCCGGCAGGTTGATACGAGCATCCAACGCTCGCATCGCATCAGCACGGGTCGATCCAGCCCGCACTTCCCCCAGCATCCGGGCAAACTCATCGGTGAGGGCACCTGGCACAGAAGCTACCGTGCGGTCGAGAGCTTGCTCGAAGCCGAGGCCAGCCTCAACACTGATCACCAGGAGATCCATCACATCAGGGAGCCGCCGCCGGATTTCGTACTGACGCTTCGCAATTTTGCGATTAAGCGAGTTATCGGGGCCCATGACGAGGCCAGCGACAACGACGATGGTAGCCACCAGGCGAAACACACCCCCGAGCGGCACATTGGCATAGACCAGGTAGCCAACAACCGGGGCGAGCACCACCGTAAGCACTCGCGTGACCAGGAATCTGTCGAACACCTGCGCCTCGGGAGTCCCAGCGGAAATAAGTTTCTGCCGAA
This sequence comes from Candidatus Neomicrothrix parvicella RN1, assembly GCA_945898515.1. Taxonomy (GTDB): domain Bacteria; phylum Actinomycetota; class Acidimicrobiia; order Acidimicrobiales; family VFJN01; genus VFJN01. The sequence goes on from CAMDIH010000023.1 coordinate 15,061, forward strand.
TCTTGTCGGCATACCCGAGAGGCGTCCATCGTTTACCGATGGCGGATAGTCCGCTATAGATCGGGGCGAAAGCTCGAGTTCGCAGGGGATCGAGCAGTTCACGCTCTCGAACCGAATCAATGTCGTAGTCATCCAACTGCCGCAGCGAGCCCCGGATAGATGCTTTCTCCTCCGCTTGGCCTACGACAACATAAACAATCAGACCAATACAGGCCCCGAGGCCCACGACACCGATGATCAACATACCCACCCCCGCAGATTCAGTAGCATCAGATGTCGATCTCGATGATCTTTTTCATCCATACGCCGCCCCCGAGCATCAACAGAAGCGCACCGCCCACCATTATGTTTCCCAATGTCTCATCAAAGAGCGGGGCGAGGTAGTCAGGGTTCGAGAACCAGATAAACAAGCCCAGGCCAAAGGGCAACACAAACAGGACATAGGCGCTCATTTTGCCCTCCGCCACCAACGCATTCACATCCCGCCTGAGTCGCTCCCGTTCGGTCATCGTCTCCCCGACCGTGACCAACAACTCAGCTAGGTTGCCGCCGACCTCACGCTGAATCCGGATGGCCATCGTGGCCCACGCAAAGTCGGCTGAACCGGTGCGCTGCGCCACCCCATCGAGGCACTCTTCCAGCGGCCGGCCAAGCCGGGCCTCGGTCACCACCCGACGGAGTTCCCGTCCCATCGGTTCGGATACCTCCTGTGAGACGGCCTCAATGCCCTGCATCAGGGAGTAACCAGCTCGCAGAGTGCTCGCCATCAATTGCAACGTGTCGGGGAGTTGAGCGTTGAAGGCTTTCTGTCGTCTCGTGGCCAGCATAGAGACCACCGCGATGGGCACCAAAACTACGAAAACGGTTAAGAACAGGCCGGTAAAACCGCCCAACAATACCGATGCACCAATTCCGAAGATCACAACGGTTGCGCCGTAGAAAAAGAGCGCCTCGGCCGCTCGCAGCGGAAGATTGGCCTCCTCAAGTCGACGCTCCACCCTAGTGAGGAGCCCTTGGCGTCTCGCCAGAATTTCGGTAGCCGAGATGGCACGCTGGAGCACTTGGGTGCTGACCAACGAAGGCTTTCCGCCGTCGTCGGTGTCGTCCGGGGGCGGAACGTAATCCCCTGAATACGGGAGGAGCGCATCCGTCAAGGACTTGTCGCCCGAGAAGAAGATGTTGCCAACGGCGTAGACCACCAACACGCCGGCAATCATCGCCAAGGCCACCCCTAACGTGAGCCCCACTTGACCTCGGAGAAACGCAGGGCCACCAGGCGCGGCTACCACCTGGGGTCGCAAACCACTTGTTCCGGCCTCTAGTGAGCCGGAAACGTACTCGGCTGATGTCTGCGTCGAGCCAATGGTCAGCGTGATTGGCACAACACCGCGGGTCTCAGCCGCGGCAAAATCAACCACGTATTGCTTCCGCAGGGTGGACTGAACATCCTCGAAGACGGTGCCAACCGAGCCCGCATCCACAGCAACTCCTGCCGTGCCGCCAGTTTCACGGGCCATGGCGGCCAGGCTCTCAAACCCTGGGTTAGCTACCCCGATTGCAAAAAGGGCCGCATCGGCCTCTTCCAGTGCACCAAGCGCCTCCGATTCCCCCGCAACCGAGCCGGCATCCCCCCCATCGGAAAACACCACGACGTTACGTTGAAGCTCACGGTCTCCGAAGAGTTCCCCCGAACGCACGAGCGCGTCGTACAGGACGGTGGTATTCCCGAGCGAGATCTTGTCTATGGCGGACGTCAGCAATTTCTTGTCAGCCGTAAAATCCTGTTCGACACGTATAGCGGAGTTGAAGGACACCACTGCGATCTGATCCGTGGCCGCCTTGTCGTCAACGAAGGAGCGGGCCGCTTCTTTTACCCGCTCGATCAGCGCGTCGTCCGCCATGGACTGTGATGCATCGATCAGGAGCACGATCCCGAGCGCCTGCTGATCTTCCAGCGGGACCGCCTCGCTGGCGTCGACAACCTCGCCATCCTGGCGAACCACCAAACCCCCCACATTCTCGCGTTCCCCGCTGTAGGCGAAGGTGACCTTGACCTGGCCGCTGTCGGTGGCATCCACCTGGCGGACTTCCAACGTGATGGGATCCTGGGCCGAGGCCATCCCTGCCGACGTTATGGAGGAGAGAGCAACCGCTGCGAGAAGAGCCAAGGCAGCTTTTCGCATCAAACGCCCCCGGCCCGGCGGGCAAAGGCCTCTGGTTGAAAAACTTCCGGTCCGAGGCGAATCCCCAAATCAGCCAACTTCTCCGTGAACTTCGGTCGCACACCGGTGGCCTTCAAGTGACCCTTGAATCGACCGTGCTCGTCGATGCCCATACCAAAATCAAAAAGGAACACGTCCTGAAGGGTGATCACGTCTCCCTCCATTCCTTGGACCTCTGTCACGTGGGTGATCCGACGAGTGCCATCGCGCAGTCGAGTGAGGTGCACGATGAGATCAAGAGCGGATGCCATCTGTTCACGAATGGCACGAATAGGGAGATCGAATCCCGCCATGAGGGTCATCGTCTCGATCCGAGACAACGTATCCCGTGGGCTGTTGGAGTGAATGGTCGTGATTGAGCCGTCGTGTCCGGTATTCATGGCCTGAAGCATGTCCAACGCCTCTCCACCACGACACTCGCCCACGACCACCCGGTCGGGACGCATCCGCAACGCATTCCGCACTAGGTCACGGATCGCCACAACACCCTTGCCCTCGATGTTCGGCGGCCTGGCTTCCATCGCCAACACATGATCCTGGTGGAGTTGCAACTCCTTGGCATCCTCAATTGTCACGATGCGTTCATCGGTGGGGATAAAGGAGGACAGCACATTGAGGGTGGTGGTCTTGCCGGTGCCCGTACCGCCAGACACGATGACGTTGAGACGACCCACTACACAGGCCTGGAGAAAACGGGCGGATTGCGCGTTCAGCGTGCCGAAACGGATCAGATCATCGATCTGATAGGGGTCCGCGGCGAACTTGCGAATAGTAAGGAAGGGACCCCCGATGGCCAATGGATGGATCACCGCGTTCACTCGGGAGCCATCTGGGAGACGAGCGTCCACCATCGGAGTTGATTCGTCGATACGCCGGCCGACCTGGCTCACGATTTTATCGATGATCCGACGAAGATGGGCCTCATCCACAAACCCGGCTTTGGTCTTCTCGATCCGCCCGGACCGTTCGACGTACACCGAATGCGGACCGTTGACCATGACCTCGCTGACCTCGTCATCTTTCAGAAGGCGGTCGATCGGCCCATAACCAAGGATGTCATCGGACACATCTTGGATTAGTTTCGCCTTGTCGACGGCCGACATCGGTGAGCGCTCAAGGGCCATCGCCGCCTGAAGTTGCTCGTGGACTCGGCGCCGCAACTCGTCTTCAGAGAGGCGCTTGTCGTAGAGAACGGGACCTAGTTCCTCGATGAGATGATGATGAATCCTCTGGCGGAGTTCGTCTAACACTGGGTCGCGTCGAGTTGGCTCCGACGAGGAGGCATCCGGATCGACTTGATGTAAGCGTTTGTACAGGCTCATGGTCCCTTTACCTCCTCAGACCTAACGTCGACGACTGTCCGGCAAGAACATGCTAGCTATCTGTTCAATCGACTTCGCCACTCCCGACCTTGGCGCATCAATGACCACTGGAGTGCCTTTGTTCACCGATTGAGGTACAACCACATCGCTGGGGATAAGCCCTTCCGCTTTGATCTGAAGGGTCTTTTCGACCTCGCTCACGTCGAGCTTTACCTTTGAGTTCGCCCGATTCAGGACGAGGTGGACCTTCTCCAGTGGCAAGTTGAGCAGCCGCAAGGTCTGAAGGCCGATCTTGACGTTCTTGATATTCGGAATATCCAGCCCGGCCATCAGGAGAATCTCGTCGCTATCTTCGATAATGGCAAGAACCACCTCATTGAAATAGGCGGGGGTATCGATGACCACGAACGAGCAGAAGGTCCGCAAGATGGCCACGATCTGCATGATCTCTTCCGCCGTGATCTGTTCGGCGAAGGATGGCTCCAGCGGGGCCGGAAGAATCAGCAATCCCGAGGGCTGGTGGCGCAGCAGGTACTGCTGGAGGAGCTCGGCATCGAGTCGATCGAGGGATCCGACGGCATCGACGATCGTGTGGTGGGGGGCCAAACTCAGCATGACGGCGATATCGCCGAACTGCAGGTCTGCATCGACCAATACGACCGGTTTATCGCTGCGTCGGGCCAGTACCGTGGCCAGATTGACGGCCAGCACCGACTTCCCCGCGCCACCCTTGGTGGAGAACACGGTGAGAACCTTGCCCTGGTCGCTCTCCACTGCGTCACTGGTCTGATCCCGGACGAGCGAAGCCGAACCCAGTGTTTCCGAAACCCTCGCCACCGCCGCCGTCAGTTGATCGATGGTCACCGGCGCAGCCAGTACGTCTTTCACGCCCGAGCGCAGGGCTACATGGAGCAGTTCGGTAGACAGCTCGTCGGTGACGAGGATCGCGGCCACCTCCGGGTGATCAGTCAGGAAGGGCAGGATCTGACCAATCCCGGCCGTGCTGGCAAATGAGGGACCGAGCAACAACACCAACGGCCCACCATCGGTGCTCCAAGCGAGTTCCTGAACCGACGCCAGAGACTCCGCAGGGCCCGTAAGTTGACCCATGAGCAGGGAGCGAGCCGAGGGGTCAGCCTCAAGAACAATGAGAGGTACCTGATGGAGCGGGTTCGTAGCGATGTCAGCGGTCCTTCGATGCTTTCGTATGAGTCGGGATTCCGCCAGAGGAAACCCTAGGAGGGCGGACGCCCGTCGGGTCCATAGGGCGTCACCTGACCGGGAGACTCGCCCGGCAGTGGCGCCCCGACGTCTAGAGGCGGAAGAGGGGTGGGTTGATAATCCTTCGGGACCAACGTGAGGTAGAAGTCCGATCCGGCCACTGAGGCTATGCGTTGGGCAGCCTCGGCAGGCACGGCGAAGGTAATCAGGCCCGAGGAAATACCGCTCGCCACAGGAGTTCCGTCCGGATTGGTAACGGCAGTCTCGCCGGGCTCAAGTTTACGATCCTGGCCCACGGCGAGAATCTGAACCTTCTGGTAGAGGAAACGGGCCGGCCGGGAGTAGACGGAGGGGGTACCTACGAGGTCCGAGTTCACCAGTATGTTCACGAAGTCACCGGGCACGAGTAGTGACGCCACTCCTTTCACCTGGTCAACCGATATCGTGATGGCCACCTCGTTGTTCTGCAGAAGACTCGAGAACGACGACAGGGATTCGGCCTGGGACACAAACTGATTTCCGACCACCACCTGATTGGCAGACAAGTCTGCGATGGCCACCAAGCCCTCGATCTGACGTGGATCGGTGATGGCTGTAGCCGGGAGGTACTCCTTGGAGATGATGTCCGGTTCAATGAGACCCTGAGCGAAGGCTTCGTCGCCAAAGGTTCCTTTAGGAATGTCCTGAACGATCTTGAAAATCTCAACTCGCTCAACCTTGTCGTTGGCGGTGTCTTCAATACCCCCTATGTAAGTGAAGAGGGCAAAAGCCGACAGAAGCCCCACCACAACCGCCACTATGACAATCAAAGTCCGTCGAGAACCCACGCATTCCTTCTTTCGCTGCCGTCAGTTGCAGTATCGGGCGTAGGTTACCCGCATCTTGAACAATACATCAGGATGCATCGATGTTGCGCCGTCCGCTCATTGCATGTCTACCGATAAAACTATTCCGAAACCTCCTCAACTTCGACCACCGAAGCAACCTCGGCCGGAGCGGCGGCGTCCACAAAATACTCGGCCCAGGCCGCCTCAGCCTCCTCGGAGTGCTCGATGGCGGGGCCGACGTAGTTGCCTTCGCTGTCATACATCTGTTCCCCAAAATGATCCTGGTACTCTGCCGCCACCACGCCGCCCTCGGCAGCCTGCTTGATCGAGAGGCTGATCCGGCGACGCTGGAGGTCCAGATCGATGATCTTGACCCACAGCTCCTCGCCGGGAGTCACGACCTGCTCGGGGAGTTCCACGTGATGGGCCGACATCTCTGAGATGTGCACGAGGCCTTCGATCCCTTCCCCCACCTGGACAAAGGAGCCGAAGGGCACCAACTTGGTGACCCGGCCGTACACGAGTTCCCCGACTTGATGGGATGTGGCGAACTCCTGCCATGGATCCTGCTGAGTGGCCTTGAGGGACAGGCTGATCCGTTCGCGCTCAAGATCGACCTCAAGTACCTGGACGCTCACCTCGTCGCCAACGGCAACGACCGAACCGGGGTGATCCACGTGCTTCCATGAAAGTTCAGATACATGGATGAGGCCGTCCATACCGCCCAGATCGACGAACGCACCGAAGTTCACGACGCTCGATACGACGCCATCACGCACCTCACCCGGCTTCAGATTGGCCAAGAAGTCTTCGCGTTGCTCCTTCTGGGTCTCCTCCAGCCACCCCCGTCGAGACAGGACGACGTTGTTGCGGTTCTTGTCGAGTTCGATGATCTTCGCTTCGACCATCTTCCCGATGTAAGGCTGCAGGTCCCGCACCCGACGGAGCTCCACGAGAGATGCGGGGAGGAAGCCGCGTAGTCCGATGTCGACGATCAGGCCACCCTTCACGACCTCGATAACCGGACCGGTGACAACGCCATCTTCTTCCTTGACGCGCTCGATATCTCCCCAGGCCCGCTCGTACTGGGCCCTCTTTTTAGACAAGACGAGGCGACCCTCCTTGTCCTCCTTGGTGAGAACGAGCGCCTCGATCTTGTCGCCCAGCGCCACGATTTCGTGTGGGTCGACGTCGTTGCGAATCGACAACTCGCGGCTGGGGATCACTCCCTCGGACTTGTAGCCGATATCCAGCAGGACCTCATCCCGGTCCACCTTGACCACAGTGCCTTCTACGAGTTGGCCGTCCTCCACTGATACGAGGGTGCCGTCGATGGCGTCCCCGAACCCGCCGCCGAGGTCGTCGAAGGCGATCTCACGCGGGATGTAGGTGCCGTCCTCGGCAAAGGTGCCGAAGGTGGGGGGAGCGTCAGTCGCTTCCGGGTTGGGCTCGTAGGTCAGGGTGTCGTCGGACAAAGTAGGGGGCCTTCAGGATGAGGGAATAAGGGATCGCAACGGACGCTGAGCGGATGCCCAAGCGAACGCCGTATCGTACACCTGCACCGCCCGTCGGGTCACGGCCGGGCGGCCACCAAGAGCAGCTCGGGGGCATCCACGGAGACCTCCGAACGGGCGTAGGCACCAGGGGCAACCGACCACATCTGCTCCACTCGCAGACCATTCGCCGTGGCCAGTAGCCGAAGTTCCCGAGGAGTGAAACAGGTTGTCCAGAGCTCAACTTCCACCGCCCGGCCCTGTTCGTCCCGCACCTCCGTCCACTCATGATTGACCCCCGCCGCCGCGTCGAAGGTGTCGCTCTCCTCCAGGAATCGGACCTGGAAATACGCCGAGAAGGCTGAAACCGCGAGCCGACCCCCCGGACGCAGCGCCCGGGCCATCCCGTTGAGGACAACGCCATCCCCGTCGAGGGGAGCCCCCGGTCCTCCGGTGAGGCCGAAGGCTCCCTGGCAGAGCGAGATGGCGGCGTCGAACTCGGCCACGAAGGACAGCGATCGGGCATCAGCCCGCCGGAAGGTGGCGCCGGGCACGGCGGCCTCGGTGGCGAGGTCTACGAAGCGCTGACTGATGTCGACACCGAGCACCTCGATCCCCCGAGCAGCCAGCGTATGGGCATGGCGACCGGGGCCACACCCCACATCAAGTACCCGCATGCCCGGCTCGAGACCGAGCGCGTCCACCAGAAAATCCACTTCCTGGCTGGTGCCCTTCGTAAACGAGTAGCGCAGATACGCCGCGCCGAGATGCTCCGCCAGCGGTTCGAACCAGTGGTCCGGTGCCCTCACCTGGAATAACCCTGGGTCCGATCTATGTCGCACTGCCACCCGGGCGGCATGAAGGACCAGTGCTTGGGGCCGGTTCCGCAGTCGTCAACGGTAGCTACCGACACGGCAACGGAGAATAAGCAGTAGAGGACAATGGCCAGCGCCAGCCAAAAGCCCACCCAACTCATCCCTGCTTCCTTGACTCTTACTTTCTTCGGCGCCACTAGTGCCCTCCTTATCTGGACAAGACCTCAACCTTTAGCTTCTGCCCAACTCGCACCCACCGAAAGATGCACTTCCAGGGGCACCTTCAACTCTGCGGCGCTTGACATCACCGCCACCACGAGATGGGTCACAGTTTCCACCGCCGGCGGTCGCACCTCAAGGAGTACCTCATCGTGCACCTGCAGGATCAACCGACTGCCGAGACCCTCGCCCACCAGACGCTCGTCTAGTCGCACCAGCGCTACTTTAAAAATGTCGGCCGCCAGACCCTGGATCCCAGCATTCATGGCCTGACGCTCTCCCGCCTGGCGTATCCGGGCGTTCGATGACGCCAACTCTGGGATCTGACGGCGGCGACCGAAGATCGTTTCGGTATACCCCCGCTGTCGGGCCTCGGCGACGGTGTGCTCCATGTACTCCCTCACGGCTGGGAAGGCGCTGAAAAAGGCCTCCAGGATGACCAACGCCTCCGCCGTAGGGATGTTCAGGCGTTGCCCAAGCCCGTAAGCCTCCATTCCATAGGCCAGCCCGTAGGAGACCATCTTGGCCTTCGAACGCATCTCCAGGGTGACCTCGCTGGCCATCACCCCAAAAATGCGCGACGCCATTTCGGTATGAATGTCACGACCAGACTCGAAACTCTCGATCAATCCCGGGTCCTGTGCCAGATGAGCGATGCACCGCAACTCAATCTGGCTGTAGTCCGCCACCAACAGTTCATAACCCTCCGCCGGAACGAACGCCCGGCGAAACTCCCGACCCAGTTCGGACCTCACCGGAATGTTGTGCAGATTGGGCCGGTCCGAAGACAGCCGCCCGGTGCGGGCCACGGTCTGATTGAAGGTGGCGTGGATACGTCCGTCGCGCCCCACCTCCGCTAAGAGGCCCTCGCCGTAGGTGGACCGCAACTTCTCCACCTCGCGATACGCCAGGAGGTCCGCGATAATCGGATGTTGTCCAAGCAGTTTTTCCAGGCTGGCCGCATCGGTCGAAAAGCCGGTCTTGGTCTTTTTCTGGGGGGCCAGTCCGAGTTCATCAAAGAGGACCTCACGAAGCTGCAGTGTTGAGTTCACGTTGAAGTCGTGGCCGGCGGACTTCACGATGGCCTCCCGATGCACTTCAACATCAACGACCAGCTGGTCGCGCAGGCGTTGCAGTTCGCCGCGGTCAACCCCCACGCCAATGTCTTCCATTCGGGCGAGCACGCCCACCAGCGGTACCTCGATGTCGTCGTGCAGCGACCGAAGACCTTGGGCATCGATGGCACCGAACAACGGGGCGATCAGAGCATCTACCGCCAGCGCCCGCCGCGCCGCCACGATCGGGGTCGGGGTGGACGAGCCACCGAGGTCCAATTGACCCTCGGCCGCGGCATCGCCTTCGGGGATGCGGGCCCCGGCATAGCGAACCACCAATTCCTCCAGGAGGTAGCGGCTCTCCGCCGGATCGAGGAGGTAGGCCGCCAGCGCCGTATCGATGGCCAGGCTCCGAACCTCAACGCCGGTTCGAGCCAGCGCGCGCACCAGCCGCTTGGCCTGATGCGCCGCGATGGGACGACCGCCGTGGCCCACCAGGGCGGCGAGGGCATCGGCTACCGCAGTGTCATCGTGATAGGCGGCCGGCAGCCAGAGTACGGCGCCGGATGCCCCATCGCGCACGAGGGCCAGTCCCTCCAGATCGTCATGACTGTCTTCGCCGGCCCACGCCCCGGCCACCGCCAACGGCGTCGCCTCCTGCGCCAGCGCGGCCAACGCCACTGCAGCCGCCCCGGAGGTAGCGGGGATTTCCACCACCGCCTCGAGCACCATCGACTCGGCGGTGGGAGGCCCCAGGTTGGTGTCGAGTGCCCCCGCCAGGCGGTCGAACAGCGTGGTGAACTCGAGGAACTCGAAAAGACGACGCACCTCGTCCACGTTGATAGCCGCCGGGTCGAAGGCGACATCGACCAAGGCGACGTCGAGCGCCACATCCCGCACGAGGATCATCATCTCCAGGTTCTGGCGAGCCTGCGCCTCGTGAGTGGCAAGGTTCTCCCGCAGCTTCGGTGTCTGCTCATCAAGGTGTTGAAAGATCCCGTCGAGACCGCCATAGGCCATGATCAACTTGGCGGCGGTCTTCTCCCCCACTCCGGGTACACCCGGGAGGTTGTCGGATGGGTCACCCCGCAACGCGGCGTACTGCGGGTAGAGCCTGGGTGGCACTCCGGTGCGCTCGGCAATACCGGCCTCGTCGTACAGGGCGTAGTCCGACACACCGCGCTTGTTGTAGAGCACACGGATGTGGGGATCCTCCACTAGTTGGTAACTATCCCGATCACCGGTGACCACAACCACGTTGTCGCCGGCGTCACGCGCCTCGGTAGCGAGAGTGGCGATGACATCGTCGGCCTCAAACCCGACCACCTCCGCGATGGGAATCCCGAGGCACTGCACAACCTCGCGAACGAGGCCCATCTGCTGACGCAGAATGTCGGGGGCAGCCTCGCGATTCGCCTTGTAACTGGGGAGCCGCTGGTGTCGGAAGGTGGGGTGCGGAAGGTCAAAGGCCACCACGATGGCGTCGGGATGATGGTCGCGCAGCAGATTCACCAGCATCGAAGTGAACCCAAAGACCGCGTTGATCACCTGACCTGATGCCGTGGACAGATCAGTGGGGAGGGCGTAGAAAGCGCGATAGGTGAGCGAGTTGCCGTCGATCAGGAGGACGGATCGCCCTGGCACCGAGGCCTAACCCTCCGGCGCCAAGTCGCCGACAAGCACGTCGTCGGCAACGGCCCGCATCGGCCGACGGTCCTGCATGGCCCGCTTCTGAATCCAGGAAAACGCGTTGGCCTCGCTCAGGCCGTGCTGATCCATCAGTAATCCCTTGGCCCGATCCACCACCTTTCGGGTCTCGAGTTGATCTTCGAGGCTGGCGTTTTGGTCGAACAGGGCCTGGATCTCCCGAAAACGACCCAGCGCCACTTCCACGGCGGGGATGAGTTCCGATCGCTGAAACGGCTTTACGAGGTAGGCCAGGGCGCCGGCATCACGAGCCTTCTCGATCAAATCGCGTTGCGAAAACGCGGTGAGAATGAGCACCGCAGCACGGCGTTCGGCACTGATGGCGCGCGCCGCTTCGAGGCCATCGAGCCCCGGCATCTTGATATCTAAAATGGCGACATCGGGGGCGAGATCCCGAACGAGCTCAACGGCTTCATCGCCACGACCCGTTTCCCCCACCACTTCGTAGCCCTCTTCTTCGAGAGTCTCCCTCAAATCAAGCCGAATGATGGCTTCATCTTCGGCGATGACGACGCGGGTCTTCACGAACGGGATCCTTTCATAGCGTGCGGTTTCCTAGGGCTTCATCTCGGCCAGCAGCCGGTCGAGGAGCTCGTCCTGCTGCTGTTCAAGGCGGGCGATCTGCTCCACCACATCGTTGCAATGCCGTTGCATGGCCTCGGCGTGGCGTTGGGCATCGTGATGCTCACGGTCCGCCAGGGGTGTCTCGGAGACCAACGACCGGAGGTGCGCCTCGTCGACGGCCTCGATCAGCGGCCCCCGTTGCTCCTCCGACACGGCCAGTTCCTCTCGAAGCTGACGCAGACGCGTACTCAGTTCTGATAGGCGCCGCTCCACCAAAGACTTAGACATCCTCTCGATTGTACCCCTCACTGAACCCGCACCCTGATCTGACGTCCTGCGGGCACGGCATCGTTGCGAATGCCCGCATGCATCGAGCCCATCACCGCAACGCTGGCGGCGCGCAGCCTCGGTGCCACCTCGGCCGGTGGTTGCGGTCCGATCACCATCGACACCCTCGATCCGGCCCATCTGGTGCACGTGTTCGACGACGACATCCCCCGGGGGGGTCGCTCGCCCTGCCTGCGTGCCCGGAGCGGGATTTGAACCCGCAAGCCCTTACGGGCAGCGCAGTTTGAGTGCGCCGTGTATGCCATTCCACCATCCGGGCGTGGGGCCAGAGCGTACCTCCCGGCCTTGACGCATCCGCACCGTGACGCTCAGCCCATCTTCACGAACGGGCATGGCATTACCCGACGGGAACTTTCGTGAATTGTGAAACGCCAGCAGCCCTCGCATGGTCAGACCGCCAATGCTCGCTTTCATCTTCCCCGGACAAGGTTCCCAACAGCCCGCCATGGGCCGATCCTGGATCGACCACCCGTCGTGGTCCCTCGTCGCCCTCGCCGCCGAAGCCAGCGGACGAGACGTCGCCGCCTTGCTCCTTGACGCCGACGCCGACGAACTTCGCCGCACGGAGAACGCCCAGCTCTCAACCTATGTGCTGAGCCTGGTCATCCATGATGCCGTGCGGGCGCTGGGCGTGCGCGCAACAGTGGTGGCAGGACACAGTTTGGGCGAGTACTCCGCCCTCACCTCCGTGGGGGCGCTCTCCATCGCCGAGGGGGTACGCCTCGTGGTGGCCCGGGCCGCCGCGATGCAATCCGCCGCCGACGCCCGCCCCGGCACGATGGCCGCAGTTCTTGGGGCTGACGACGACCTAGTGGCCGAAGCCTGTGCTCGCGCCGCCGGTGATGTGTGGGTGGCAAATGCCAACGCCGCCGGCCAGGTCGTTATCTCGGGCGACGCCGATGCCATTGCTCGCGCCAGCGCCATCGCCAAGGAGATGGGGGCCCGCAAAGTGCTCCTGTTAAGCGTGGGGGGTGCCTTTCACACCCCCTTCATGGCACCCGCGGCCGATCCACTCCGGGCCGCCCTCGCCAACACCTCCTTCGCCGATGCCGAGGTACCGGTCGTTGCCAACGTCGATGGCCTCCCCCATCAGCACGCCGATCAGTGGGCCAACCTTCTGGATGCGCAACTCACCGCCCCGGTGCTCTGGCGTCAAAGCATGCAACGCATGGTGGACGACGGCATCACCACTTTCGTGGAACTCGGCCCCGGCTCGGTACTAACCGGTCTCGCCAAGCGATGCTCGCCCACCGCCACCGCCATCACCGCTACGGAACCCGATGACCTCAAGGCCATCGCCGCCTTAGCCAACAGCCGGAACGCCCTCGACCATCACGACGGCGAGCACCTTTTCGCATCCGAACGACTGGTGGTCAGCCCTACCGCGGGCCTATTCGTTCCCGCCTTGGATCTCGCCGAAGGTCAGCACATCGAACAAGGGCGCATCGTCGGCCATGTGGCCGGCCACGAGATTCGCTCGCCGTTCCACGGCACCGTTAAGGGTCTTCTCGCCGTAACCGGGGAACGGCTCACCCGCAGCCAACCGGTGGCCTGGCTGCGCACTGCATGACCGCTGCCCAACCGGCACCATCACGCGCCTGCCATCCAGCATGATGGGGAGCGTGCCATCGTCCACCACGCGAATCACCGGGTGGGGCAGCGCCCTGCCCGACAAGATCATTACCAACGCCGACCTTGAGCACACACTCGATACCACGGATGAATGGATCCTGTCGCGCACGGGCATCCGCGAGCGCCGCATCGGCGGCACCACTACCGGACTGGGCATCACCGCTGGGCGATTGGCCATGCAACGAGCCGGAGTTAGCGGTGAGACCATCGACCTGGTCGTGTTGTGCACCGCCACCCCCGACGCCGCTCTTCCCGCCAGCGCCAATGTCATCCAACACGAACTGGGAGTGCGCGGTGGTGCCGTGGACCTCAACGCCGCCTGTTCCGGATTCGTCTACGGGCTCGTGGCCACCGACGGGTTCCTGCGGGCGGGCCTTCAGCGCATCCTGCTCATCGGATCCGAAACGATGTCCCGCCTGGTCGATTGGGACGACCGCGCCACCGCCATCCTCTTCGGCGACGCGGCGGCGGCCGTGGTGGTCGAACGCAGCGAAGGCCCCGGCGGACTGTTGGGCTTTGACCTCGGATCCGACGGGTCGATGAGTCACCTCCTCGGCGCCGAGGTGGGCGGCACGATCCGGATGGAGGGCCAGGAGGTATTCCGCCAAGCCGTCCGTGTCATGGTGGAGTCTGCCCGACGGGCCCTCCATCACGCCGGGGTGGGTGTCGACGACATTGCCCTGTTCATCCCCCACCAGGCCAACGCCCGGATTCTCACCAGCGCCTGCGCTCGTCTCGGCATCAGTGAGGACCGCACCATGAATAATCTCGCCACCGTCGGTAACACCTCAGCCGCTTCCATTCCCTTGGCCCTGTCAGACGCCGCCGAGGCCGGGCGACTGGCTCCGGGCGACCGGGTACTGCTCACCGGTTTCGGTGCCGGCATGTCCTGGGCGTCAGCCGTGATCGAATGGGCCGTATGACCACCGGGCACGCCCCTCGCACCATCCTGATTACCGGCGGCAGCCGCGGCATCGGCCTCGCCTGCGCCCGTGCCTTCGCCGCCAACGGCCATCGCGTGGCAGTCACCTTCTCCTCCACCGCGGTAGACGAGCCCGGCCTGCTGGCCGTGGCCTGCGACGTGACCGACCCGGCGCAGGTCAACACGGCGGTGAGTGAGATCGAAGAACAACTCGGTCCTATCGAGGTACTGGTGGCCAATGCCGGGATCACCCGCGACGGCCTCCTGGTGCGCATGTCCGAAGACGATTTCACTGAGGTAATCAACACGAACCTCACCGCCACCTGGCGCATGACGAAACGCGTACTCCCGGGCATGATGAAGGCCCGGTGGGGGCGCATCGTGATCCTGTCGTCGGTGGGTGCCTATGTGGGTGCCCCCGGGCAGGCAAACTACGCGGCATCCAAAGCTGGCCTCATTGGCCTGGCTCGCTCAATCGCCCGCGAATACGGGCCGCGAGGCATCACCGCCAACGTGGTGGCGCCGGGCCCGATCGACACCGACATGCTCCGCACGCTGCCGGAGGACAGGCGGGCCGCGCTGGCTGGTGTCGTCCCGGTCGGCCGCATCGGCACGCCCGAGGAAGTAGCCGCTACGGTCGGCTTCCTCGCATCCGACCCCGCCGCCTTCATCACCGGCGCCGTCGTCCCCGTGGACGGTGGCCTCGGGATGGGCTTCTAACTCCCCCACCCACTCACCCCTACGTAGAGGAAACCCACTATGAGCGACACCTTCGAGCGATTCCAGGCCTTGGCGGTGGAGGTACTGGCGGTTGATACCGCCGCCGTCACCAAGGAAGCCAACTTCGCCGATGACCTCAACGCCGACAGCCTCGACCTCGCCGAATTGATTATGGCCATCGAGGACGAGTTCGACATCACCGTTGAGGAAAGCGAGTTGGAAGACATCACCACCGTGGGACAGGCCTTCGCCATGGTCGAGGGCAAACTCAGCGCAGCGTCCTAGCAATGGAACGGCGACGGGTTGCCATCACCGGTACCGGGGTTGTGTCCTCGTGCGGCACCGGGGTGGAGGCGTTTTGGCATGGTCTCAACGCGTCACCCCCCGCGGGGGAACGCCGCGTGCACGACTTCGATCCCGCGGCGATCTTCGACAACCCGAAGGAAGCGCGCCGAACGGACCGCGTCACCCAACTGGCCCTGGCGGCCGCTACGCAGGCCCTCGCTCAGGCTGGCGTCATCGACGGCGATCCCCTGCGGCGCGGTGTGCTCATCGGCACCGGCATTGGTGGCATCGGCACCCTGGAGGAACAGATTCTCCTGTACGCCGAAAAGGGCGCCCGCCGGGTATCTCCGTTCCTGGTGCCGATGATGATGCCCAACGCCCCCAGCGCCACGGTGTCGATGCGGTGGGGTTGGCAGGGGCCGTGCCAGACCGTGAGTACCGCTTGTGCCGCGGGCACCCATGCCCTGATTGACGCCGCCCTGTGGATCGCCAACGGGCGGTGTGATGTGGTGGCCGCCGGTGCCTCAGAGGCCGCCATGACCCCGGTCGGCATCGCCGGATTTACCAACATGACCGCCATGTCGTCGCGCCAGGTCTCCGAGCCGTTCTCCGCCACCCGGGATGGCTTCGTGATCGCCGAGGGTGCCGCGGTGCTCATCTTGGAGGCCTGGGAGAGAGCCGAGGCACGAGGCGCCACGATCCTCGGGGAGGTACTCGGCGGGGCATCTACCGCCGACGCCCACCACATCACCGCCCCGGCCCCTGGTGGACGCGGAGCGCTCTCGTGCATGGAGATCGCTCTCGCCACCACCAGCCTCACCCCCGCCGACATCGCCCATGTCAACGCTCACGGAACCTCGACCCCCCTGAACGATGGCGCCGAAGCCGAGGCCATGGCCACGCTCTTCGGCTCGGGGGGCCCGCCGATGACATCCATCAAGGGCGTGACCGGTCATGCCCTCGGCGCCGCCGGGGCCCTCGAAGCAGTGGCAGTGGTGGAATCGATGCGGCGGGGCCTGATCCCCCCTACCGCGGTCACCACCGAAGTGGACCCGAACCTCCCCGCCATCGACCTCGTACTCGGCGAGGCCCGGCCCTGGACCCCCGGCCCCACGCTGTCGAACAGCTTCGGTTTCGGCGGCCACAACGGCACCCTCGTCCTCGCCCCCGCGTAGCCCCGCCCAACCCTCACGGTTGTGGGCATCCACCCTCGCTCACCGACGGCTGGTGCCCCGAACCCGCTTCGAGCCCACCGATGGCGCATCAGGTCCGGCCTCAAGGTCGAGCAGTTGGGCCTTGACGGAGAGACCGCCGCGAAAGCCGCCCAGGGGCCCGTCGGCGCGAACCACGCGATGACACGGGACGACGATCGGGATTGGATTCGTGGCCATCGCGCTGCCGACAGCCCGACTGGCTTTGGGGCGCCCCGCCATGGTGGCGAGTTCGAGATAGCTCACCGTGTGACCGAAATCGACCTTGGCGCAAAGCGTCTGGCACACGGTGCGGCGAAAGCCCGGCGAGGCCCACCAGTGGATCGGGACGTTGAAGCGTCGGCGCTGACCCGCGAAGTACTCGTCGAACTGTCGGTGGGTTTGGTCGAGCGCGCCGGCCGCCGCAATCGGGCGGGTACCGAGGTGCCCCGCCAGCTCGTCGAGTACCCCGTCCCAACCCTCCTGGGCGAAGGCCACCCTCACGAGGCCGATGGGGGTGGCGGCCACCAGCAGCGGGCCGATGGGGGTATCGATCGTGGCGTGGATGACCGCCACCCGGGCGCCGTGAACGGGGGCCAGCGCGCTCGTCATCATCCGTCGACGATCACAAAGAGCAGGTCGACCTCACAGGCCGTCTCGCCATCCACCGAGGCCCGCCCGTGGCCCTTACCAGCCCGGGCCGAGAGCCGGCTCATCTCAACGTGCAGGTCGAGTGTCTCGCCGGGTTGGACCTGACGCCGAAAACGCACACCATCGATGCCCCCGAACAACGGGAGCTGGCCGGCGTAACGCGGCTCCAACAGCACGGCAATCGCCCCCACCTGGGCCAGTGCCTCCACCATGAGCACGCCCGGCAGGGTGGGTCGCCCCGGGAAGTGTCCGGCGAAGAATGCCTCCTCGCCGGTGAGATGCCAGCGCCCGGTGGCTGAGGTACCCGGCGCTACCGCCAGCAGTTCGTCGACAAAAAGAAACGGGGCCGCATGCGGCAACACCTCCGCCGGCGAAGGCAACTCAGGCAATGGTCTTGAGGAGGTTGGCCGGTGTGTCCTTGGGGCTGACCTTCGGCCATGCCTCAACGATCTTGCCGGTCTCATCGATCAGGAACGCCGAGCGGACAATGCCCATGTATTTCTTGCCGTACATCGACTTCTCGCCCCACACCCCGTAGGCGGCGGCGATGGCATGGTCCTCGTCGGCCAACAGAGGGAAGCCGAGCCCGTACTTCTGATCGAACTTGGCCTGCTTGGCTGGCGGATCCGGGCTGATCCCGAGCACGACGATCTCGCCGATGTCATCGAGCACGTCGCGCATCCCGCACGCCTGGGTGGTGCATCCCGGCGTGTCGGCCTTCGGGTAGAAGAAGATGAACACCTTCTGGCCCTGGAAGTCCTTCAGTTGCACCG
>CAMDIH010000024.1 GCA_945898515.1 Candidatus Neomicrothrix parvicella RN1
CTGGTTACGAGCAATCTCGTGCTGGCTCATCTTGCCGCCGCTGATTATGACGTAGGCGAATACTCCGATGAAGACGAACAAGAAGATGAACAGCAGCCAAGCAAACTTGGCGAAGCCATTCAGATCGCGACTACTGAAGATGTCCATGATGCAGCGGAACAGGATGAAGATCCACACGACAAAGATGAAGATGATCATCATCGTCCAAAAGAAATTAAGGAAACTGCCAGTCATCTGAAATTCTCCAGTTCGTAGGTGAGTACATCGCCACCCACCCAGCGGTGCCAAGCGCGCTGGGCGAGGCAAAGGTGAGCAGGCTTCGAACCCTACATCGATTCCGTCCCCGACGGGTCACCATCAGACCAGGCTGATGACCAGACCGAACTGGGCGAGGTGGTAGGTGATCATCACCGTCAGGCGGGCGTAAGGGGTTTCCTTGAGGAATCGGTTCCAGGCAATCAACGCATCGCTGGCATAAAACAACAGCGCTCCGCCAATGGCCGCCCGACTTCCCACCCCGATGGCGCTGGCCACCATGGCCGAGATCACCATCATGTAGGCCACCACCGGCCCGGCCAAGGAGGGATCGGGACCCGCTCGAATACCCCGCAGCAGGATCGGGCCGATCACCGCCAGGGCCGCCACCACGAGCGCGATCCCCTCGAAAAATCGGAGCGCCACCACCCCTTCGATGTGCAGACCAACGATGTAACACAAGTGGCCCAGGAGGAACGCGGCCAACCCGCCGACAAACAGGTCGCGGGGCACCATGAGCAACACATCCCCCACGAGACAACCCACCAACGCCGCCACAAACCAGGCCCGGGCGGCGGCGCTGGTGGGGTCGAGCGCCAACGTGGCGCTGATGAGCAGCACCATGGTCAGCGGCTTGGCCAGGTATTCCAGGGGCACCCAGCCCCGGTGCACGGCGGTCCAGTCCGCCATCGCGGCGGCTAACGCCAGGGCCAGGAGAAGGAAGGCGGACCCGGTCACCGGGCGATCACCCACGGACACCGGTCGACCCCCACCGGCCCAGCCTCGCATGCTCCGCTGACCGGCACTGGCCTAGTCGGTGGTGAAACCGGTTTCAGTCGGTGGCGGCCGCCACCGCGAGGGCATCCGACCACGAGGCGCCGGTTTCCACCAGCGAACGCCACCGCATCACCTTGGCGGGCTGGTTCATGCCCAGCACCCCCACGATACGGCCCGCTCGTCCATAGAAGGCCACGAAGCGGCGGTCCTCCAGACGACCAGATACCACCTCAACGATGTCGTCGGGCGAGGCCAGGCCCGCTAGTTGGATCTTGCGGTCGTATTGGTCGCTCCAGAACCACGGCACCGGCGTGTAGGGCGTCGCGTCCCCCAACAGGGTGCGGGCGGCGTGCTCTCCCATCTCGATGGCGTTATCCCAGTGCTCTACCCGCATCACTTCATCAAAGCGTTCGTTCGGCCACCGGGCCACGTCGCCGGCGGCCACCACCCCGGGTGCGGCGAGGCAGGTGGCGTCGCACACAATCCCGTTGTCAAGGGTTAGGCCGCTTCCCTCCAACCACTCCGTGTTCGGGCTCACGCCGATGCCCACCACCACGAGGTCCACCTCCAGCACACTTCCGTCGCTGAGGCGGATCCGCTCCACCCGATCGGATCCCTCGATCAGCACCACCCCCACCCCAAGGTGCACGTCGACGCCATGATCGCGATGGAGGTCGGCCACCACTGCGCCCATCTCGGGTCCGAGGCTGCGTTCGAGCGGAACCGCTAACGCCTCGATGAGGCTCACTTCAATGCCCAGGCTGCGGGTGCTCGCGGCCACCTCCGCCCCGATGAACCCGGCCCCCACCACCACCACTCGACGAGGTCCGGCCGCCAACGCGGCGCGAATGGCGATGCTGTCGTCGAGGCTGCGCAATGTGTGGACCCCCTCGAGATGATCGGTGCCGGGGAGTCGCCGGGGGGTTGCCCCGGTGGCGATCACCAGGCCGTCGAAGGCCAGCCGTTCCCCGCCGCCGAGGAGCACCGAACGGTCCGCCAGGTCGAGGCCGGTGGCGCTTTCCCCCAGGCGCCATTCGAGGCCGAGGTCGTCGATGGATCCCGCCGCCACCGCCAGGGTGGTGGACTCGGGAGGCTTGGCCCCGGTGAGCACCTGCTTGGACAGTGGCGGACGGTCGTAGGGACGGTGGGGCTCGTCGCCCACCACGGTGATGACCCCCTCGTGCCCCCGGGCCCGCAACTCCTCGGCGGCCCGTAGGCCGGCCAGGGAGGCCCCCACGATCACAATTCGGTCAAGGCTCATCGCCGAGCGCAGCTAGCCCTCAATGACGATGGCCTGTTTCGGGCAGCGGCGCACCGCTTCTTCCACCTTGGCGCGCAGTTCCTCCGACGGCTCGTCCTGCAGCACGTAGAGGAAGTCGTCGTCCCGCACCTCGAATACTTCGGGGGCGGCGGTCAAGCAAAGGGCATTGCTCTCGCAAAGGTCGTAATCAACAACGATGCGCATGGGTTCTTCTCCTCGGGCGACAACGGATGCGGATGGCGCACGCGGAACCTACTCTGCGGGAGCCATGCCGCTCTCTTCCGACTGCCTCCGGCTCGCTGACGCACGCCGGATCGCCCTCCATGCGCAGGGGTTCAGCGATCCCCCGCCCCGGGGCCGTATCGACCGTCGCCTCTTCCGACGGGTGCTGGATCGGGTGGGTGTGGTGCAGATCGACTCGGTGAACGTGCTCACCCGGTCACACGAACTGCCGTTTCTGGCCCGCCTGGGGCCCTATGACCGCCCGGCCTTGGCGGCGTGGCTGTGGGGCAGTGGCGAGGTCTTTGAGTACTGGGGTCACGAGGCCTCGCTACTGCCGGTAGCCCTTCACCCCTGGCTGCGGTGGCGGATGAGCGAGCAGCACCCCTGGGGTGGAGTGCGCTCATTCCAGACATCCCATCCAGGCCTCGGTGACGCGGTGCTGGAGGCTGTGCTCGAACACGGGCCCATCGCCCTGGGAGACCTCCATCAGCTTGGCGATGCCATCAAACGTCCGCCGCCGCAACCCGGGGCAATGTGGAACTGGACGCCGGCCAAGAAGGCCGTGGAATGGTTGTTCTGGAACGGGGAGGTAGCGGCCCTTCGTAACCCCCAGACCTTCGAGCGGCTCTACGCTGCCCCCGACCGGGTGATCCCCGCCGCCACCCTGGCCCAGCCCACGCCCTTGGCCGAGACCGCCATGAAGCACCTGCTGCTGCGGGCCGCCCGCAGCCTGGGGGTGGCTACCGCCCGCAGCCTCGCCGACTACCACCGTCTCGCCATCGTGCCCGCCCGTCGCCTCGTGGCCGAACTCGCCGCCGAGGGGGCCCTGCGACCAGTAGCGGTGCAGGGATGGCGCCAGGAGGCCTTCCTGCACCCCGATGCCCACATGCCCCGGGCGGTGCCCACCTCGGCGCTGCTGTCCCCGTTCGACTCCCTCATCTGGGATCGTCAACGCACCGAGGACCTCTTCGATTTTCGCTATCGCATCGAGATTTATGTGCCCGCCGCCCAACGGGTGCACGGCTATTACGTACTGCCGTTTCTTCGCGATAGCGCGCTGGTGGCGCGAGTGGACCTCAAGGCCGACCGAGCGACGGGGACACTGCTCGTGAGAGGCAGTTATGCCGAGCCCCCCTTCGATCCGGAAGCCGACCTGCCAGCCCTGGCCGACCGGCTCCGGGAACTGGCGGGCTTCCTTGGACTGAGCGAGGTGCGGGTGGAACGGCGCGGCGATCTGGCGGCGGCGCTGGCGGCCGTCGTCTAGATCCGGGTGAGCACGTCGCAACCGTCGGCGGTGACCACCAGCGTGTGCTCGAACTGGGCCGTGCGCTGCCGGTCGACGGTCACCGCCGTCCAGCCGTCGTCCCACAGGTCGTGATCCCACGCCCCGATGGTGATCATCGGTTCGATCGTGAAGGTCATGCCCTCTTCGATCAGCCGGGTGAGACGGGGCTCGTAGTAGTGCGGGACGTGCAGATCCGTGTGGAACTGCTCACCGATCCCGTGGCCCACGAAACTGCGCACCACGCCAAACCCATTGGCCTCGGCGTGTTCCTGGATGGCCGCCCCAATCACGTTGAACGGACGCCCGGGCCGCACCTGGGCAATGGCCCGGTCGAGGCACTCGCGGGTCACCTCTACGAGGCGGCGACTCGGCAAATCCACCTCGCCCACCAGGAAGGTGGCGTTGGTGTCGCCGTGCACGCCGTCGAGAAAAATGGTGACGTCGAGGTTCACGATGTCGCCGTCGAGTAGCGCCCGGTCGTCGGGGATGCCGTGGCAGATGACCTCGTTCACCGAGGTGCAGAGCGACTTCGGGAATCCGCTGTAGTTGAGCGGACTGGGGTAGCCGCCGCGGTCGATGCACGCCTCGTGGCAACGCGCGTCGAGTTCGTCGGTGGTGACGCCCGGAGCCACCGCCGCCCCCGTCTCGGCCAACACCTCCGCCGCCGCCCGGCCGGCCACGCGCATCCGCCTGATCACGTCATCGCTTTGGACGGGATTCTCCGGGCGCCGCACGGGTTGACCAGACTCGGCGTAGGGCGGTCGGCCGATCTCGGGGGGCACGCTTCGCATGGGGCTCTGGCGGCCCGGCGCGATGTTGTGGCTGCTCACCTTGTGGCACCGCTTGAACTTCTTGCCACTCCCGCACCAGCAGGGGTCGTTGGCCTTGAGGCTTCTCGGGGCCAGGGGGGAAGGGTTGGTCACGGTTCCTGAGGCTATCGGTGCCACCATGGGACGGTGCCGTCTCTTGATCCGTTGCCCACCGTGCGAGTGGAGGCCGTCGAAATCCTGCGGATCCCGATGCGGCTCACCACCCCCCTGCGCACCGCCGCCGGGACGGTCAGCCAACGAGATGTGGTGCTGATCCACGTGCTGGCCCAGGAGGCAGAGGGGTGGGCCGAACTGGTGGCCGAAGCGGAGCCCACCTACTCCCCCGAGTTCACCGACAGCGCCATCACCGTGTTGCTCAACCATCTCCTGCCGCGGGCCGCCGCCGGCCCGATGGGTGATGCCCTCGCCCTTGGTCCCTATCTCGATGCCGTGCGAGGCCATCCGATGGCGCGGGCCGCCCTCGAACTGGCGATCCTGGACGCCCAATTGCGCCAGGCCGATCGTTCACTGAGCAACTGGCTGGGCGCCACCGCTACCCACGTACCGGCCGGGGCGGCCCTCGGGTTGCACGAGCGGGTGGAGGATCTGTTGGCCGAGGCCGACGCCGCCGTGGCGCTCGGGGCCAGCCGACTCCGGGTGAAGATCGCCCCGGGATCGGCTGCTGAACCGCTCCGGGCCTTGCGAGCCCATGGCGGACCGCAGTGGTTGTTGCAGGCCGACGCCAACGGTTCGTTCGCCCTCAACGATCCCGAACTGGACGAGCTCGACGAGGTGGGCCTCGTGTGCCTCGAGCAACCACTCGACCCCAACGATCTGATGGGCCATGCCGCCCTCGCCCGACGACTCGTCACCCCGATCTGCCTCGATGAACCGTTGACCTCGCTCGGCGCTGTCGAAGCCGCCGTGGCGCTCGGGGCCTGTGAAGTCGTGTGCCTCAAGCCCGCTCGGGTGGGTGGGTGGATCAATGCCCGGGCCGTGCACGATCGCTGTGTCGAACTCGGCGTGCCGGTGTGGGTGGGGGGGATGCTCGAAACCGGCATTGGTCGAGCGGCCAACCTGGCGGTGGCTGCCCTGGCGGGGATGACCTTCCCCGCTGATCTCGATCCTCGGGGCCGGTTCGATCCGGATCTGGCCGATCGGCGAACGCCGGTGGACGGGCTCATTGCTGTGCCCACCGGTCCCGGCACCGATGCTGTTCCCGATCTCTCGCAATTACCCCCCGGGGCCGTGGTGGGATCATGGAGACCCTCAGACCACTAGGGCCGCCCGCAGTTGATCGATGGTGGCGGCGGACACCCCGATTCCGGTCACGTAGCCCTCCATGGAACCAAAGCGCTCATCCACCGCCGCCAGAAACCCCGCCATCGCCGCCGGTGGGGCTTCGAGATACTCCGGCGGCTGGCTCGTCATCGCGTCGATGGCCTCGGGGTAGGTGACACTGAGCCAGTTGACGAAGGCCGCCATGGCCCCGGCGGTGGCGTGATAATCGTCGATGATCTCGGCGGCGGGCACCCCGAGGAGCCCGAGCAGCACCGCGGCGGTCACCCCGGTGCGGTCCTTGCCCGCCGCGCAGTGGAAGAGCACGGTGGAGCCCTCAGCCACGATCTCCACGATGCGAGCCAGTGACGCGCCCCCTTGCTCGAGCATGGAGAGGTAAGCGTTGCGGAGGAACTCCGCCGCCCCGTTGGTGGGGGTGAGGTCGTCATCGGACCACATGCGTTCCAGGATCGGCAGCGAGTGCCACCGCAACGGATAGTCCTCGACGGGGAAACGCCCGCTGCGTTCGATCTCGCCGAGGGTTCGTAGGTCGATGACCGTCTCCAACCGCAGCGCCCGCGCCCGGTCGAGATCGGCTCCCGCTAACCGCTGGACCCCATCGGCGCGGTAGAGAACGCCCGTCCGGGTGAAGCCCCCCGACTCGGTGGGCAGTCCGCCGAGATCACGCACGTTGAACACGAGATCAAAGGAGATGCTCCGGTCACCGGCGGGGTTGTTCACCCCCCGAATGTATCGACTGACGCCCCTCACTGCTCCACCCCGCCGGCCGCTACGGTGGGCTTCCGAACCGAGCCCGAAGGACAACGTTGTGGGCGATACACCCTTAGAGATTTCCTGGTTTGCCCCTTCGTGCTGGGGCGATACCGCTCGGGTGGGGGTGGCAGACCCCACGCGCGCCGCCACCTTCGCTTACAACCGTCGGGTGGTGGAGTTGGCCGACCGCCTCGGCTTCCTCAACGTGCTCATCCCTAGTTCCTTCGTGCCCGGCATGGACCCCTGGACCCTCGCCAGCGCTCTGGCGCCCTCCACCACTCGTACCCGGTTGCTGCCGGCGGTGCGAGTGGGGGAGTTCGACCCCCCCATGTTTGCCCGGGCGGCCACGGCACTCCAGCAGATCCTGGGCGGGCGGCTCACCGTGAACATCATCTCCAGCGAGTTGGCCGGCGAGACCCTTGGGAGCACCGAGCGCTACCAGCGCACGGCCGAAGCCATGGCACTGCTCAAGGCGTTCTGGTCCGACGATCATGTGCACCACCAAGGCCAGTGGTGGAACTACGACCTGCCCACCACCGCCACCCATACCGCTAGCCCCCCGCCGCTCTACTTCGGGGGCACCTCCGAGCCTGCCCGTGAAGCCGCCGCCCAGCACGCCGACGTGTACCTGATGTGGATCGAGACGGTGGCGTCATCGGCCGCCCTGGTCGCCGACATGCAGGCCCGCGCCGCCCGATACGGCCGCACCCTTCGCTTCGGCCTCCGCACCCATGTGATCGTGCGCCCCACCACCGCCGCCGCTCGTGCCGCGGCCGCGGAGGTGGTGAGCGAACTCGATCCCGAGGTTGGACGCCGCCTCAAGGAATCGTCGCACGATCACGCCTCCGACGGGGTGCGCCGCCAGGACGCCCTGCGGGGCTCCGCCGACGAAGACGGCTTCGTGGAAGAGGCGCTGTGGACCGGCATCGGCGTGGCCCGCAGCGGCGTAGGGGCCGCCATCACCGGCAGCACCGATCAGGTCGAAGCCAAGATCCGGGCCTACGCCGACCTCGGCATCGAATCGTTCATCCTTTCCGGCTATCCCCTCGACGACGAAGCCCAGCGGGTGGCCGACCTCCTCCTACCTCGCTTCGTACTCGGGGCCATCGAGATCTAACCCGCACCCGCCCGCTATTGGGTGGCGAGATCCACGCGGTCGGTGTCTTCGGTACGTTTGGTCCGACCCGCCACCTCAATCACGACCCGTTGAAGCACCCCGTCGGTGACCTCGAACCGGCCGGGGAGCGCCGGGCTGATCGGCCCGGTGGGCTGGTAGCCCACCGCAAAGGTGGTAGCGCCGTACGTCAGCGGGGTGCGCCGCGGCACCACCCCCTCGCCTACCGGAATGTCGCCGTACCACAGCGCGATGTTGAGGCGACCGGATTCGCCGCCCGTGGCGACGGCGCGCACCTCCACCACGCCCGCCGGCAGATCTACCTCGGCGGAGACGGTGGTGATGGTGGTCCCGAGGAAGTTGTAGACGTAATGCAGTCGGCGATTCTGGAGGTAGAGCGCGTACCCACCGGCTTGGCTTCCGTGGGCAGCAATCACGCCCTCCACCGCCCCGGCCTCGGGCACGGTAAGGGCCGCGGCGATCACGAAATTGCGCCGTTTCAGGTTCGGGGCCATCACCTCGGACAGGGGGCCGATGCCGGGCCCGAAGTCGTATCGGACCCGACGGAATCGCGAATCGGTGTGTTTCGTGGGCTCGTTGTTGAGCGGGAGGACCTGATATTTCTCCGCCTCCTCCCACCAGCGGGCCTTCATCTTGGCCAACTGTTCCGGCTCCGTGGCGGCGAGATCCACCATCTCGGAGAAGTCTTCGGCCACGTGGTACAGCTCCCACACGTCTTCGTCGAAGGGATGGCTCACATCGGTGCCGTCGTAGACGATGAACGGCGTGGGGTGGAACACCACCGCCTTCCATCCGTCGTGATAGAGCGCCCGCGAGCCGAACATCTCGTAGTACTGCGTGATGTGGGCCGATGGGCCGCTGTCGTCGCTCAGCAGCGCCGAGGCAAAGCTCACGCCTTCGATGGGCAACTGTTCAATCCCGTTGATCATGGCGGGCGATTCGATGCCCACCAGTTCCAAGAGCGTGGGCATCAGATCGATGGCGTGCACGTACTGATGGCGAATCCCACCCGACCCGAAGCGCTTCGGCCAGTGCACGATCATCGGGTCTGCTACCCCGCCCTCGTGGGTGTCGCGCTTGAAGCGCTGCAGCGGCGTGTTGCCCGCCCAGGCCCAGCCCCACGGGTAGTGGTTGCTGGCGCTAGGGCCGCCGAGTTCGTCGATGCGAGCGAGGTTCTCGGCAAGACTTTCCGGCACGAAGTTAAAGAAATAGGCCTCGTTGAACGAGCCCTGGGCGCCGCCTTCGGCGCTGGCACCGTTGTCGCTCATCACCACCACGATGGTGTCGTCGAGTTCACCCAGTTCATCGATCGTGTCGAGCACCCGGCGCACCTGGGCATCGGTGTGGGTGAGGAAGCCGGCGAAAACTTCCATCATCCGGGCGTAGAGGCGGCGCTCATCGGCATTCAACGAGTCCCAGGGGGGCACCCAGGACGGACGCGGCGACAGAACGGTGTTGGGAGGCAGGAGACCCGACTCAATCTGCCGGGCGAAGACCTCCTCGCGCCACGCATCCCAGCCCTGATCGAACTGCCCGCGATAGGCCTCGATGTAGGCCGCTGGTGCCTGATGAGGCGCGTGACAAGCCCCGGGAGTGAACCACAGGAAGAACGGTTTGTCGGGTGACGTGGCCCGCAGGTCGTGCAAAAACAGCCGGGTCTTGTCCACCATGTCTTCGGTGAGGTGATAGCCCTCCTCGGGGGTCTTGGAAGGCTCCACGGGATGGTTGTCGTACACCAGTTCAGGGTGGTACTGATCGGTTTCGCCGCCCAAGAACCCGTAGAAGCGTTCGAACCCGCGACCCAGTGGCCACTTGTCGCGCGGGCTGCCCATGGTCATCTCCGTGGCCGGCGTGAGATGCCATTTGCCCACCGCAAAGGTGGCGTAGCCCTCGCCCAGCAAAATCTCGGAGAGAAAGCCGTTTTCCTTCGGGATGGTGGCGTTGTAACCCGGGAACCCCGCCGCCAACTCCACCACCCGGGCCATCCCGTTGGAATGATGGTTCCGACCGGTCAGGAGACAGGCCCGGGTGGGCGAGCACAGGGCGGTGGTGTGGTAATTGGAGAACTGATGCCCGGATTGGGCGAGCCCATCGAAGCAGGGCGTGGCGATGTCGGATCCGTAGCAGCCGAACTGGGCGTACCCCACATCGTCGAGGAGCACCACCACAATGTTCGGTGCACCCGCCGGGGCCGTTTTGACCGGTGGCCACCACGGCTCCGAATCGTCGTAGGTACGGCCGATCACGCCTTGGAACTCGGGGCGGGCTTCTGTCATGGGTACATTGTGGCATCCCCGGTTTAGCCGCAGCACTGTCGGCTGTACCAACGCTCCGATGACCCACCCGCCGTAGTACTCTTCGCCCCGATGAGCAGGCCACTTCTGCGCCCCAACGGCGGTTCTGGGGTCACCCCGATGTGGGCCAGGCCCATCTCGTGACCACCGATGCCGGGACAGGGGTGGCGAGTCCCTCGCCGAACGCCGCCGCCGGGCTGGTGCTAGTGGCGTTGGTGGCCTGCCAGTTCGTGATGGTACTGGACACCTCGTCCATGAACGTGTCGATGGTGGAGGTGGCCAAGGACCTCGATACCGACATCACCGGCGTCCAAACCGCCATCACGATGTACACCCTCGTCATGGCGTCATTCATGCTTACCGGCGGCAAGGTGGGGAAGATCCTCGGCCGCAAACGGGCCTTCATCATTGGGGCCGGGGTCTACGCCAGCGGGTCGCTCGTCACCGCGCTGTCTCAGAACCTCACGATGCTGCTGGTGGGCTGGTCGCTGCTCGAGGGTCTCGGCGCGGTCCTCATCCTGCCGGCCATCGTGGCCCTGGTGGCCTCCAACTTCGCCCAGGACAAGCGCCCCGGGGCCTACGGGATGCTGGCGGCGGCGGCCGCCGTGGCGGTAACCGCCGGACCCCTCATCGGCGGGTTCTTCACCACCTACCTGTCATGGCGTTGGGTGTTTTTCGGTGAGGTGATTGCCCTGCTGGGCATCCTGGCCGTCGCTCGACACATCGCTGACACTCCACAGACGTCAGGGACGCAACTGGACATCGGGGGCACCGCCATGTCGGTGTCGGCGCTGGGAATGTTGGTCTTCGGACTCCTGCGCTCGAGTACCTGGGGGTTGTTCCAAGCCAAGCAGGGGGCCCCAGAATGGTTTGGGCTGTCCGCGTCGTTCTGGCTCATGTTGGCCGGAGGCATCATGGCCCGGCTCTTTTTCATCTGGGAAAACCGGGTCGTGGAGCGGGGCAAGGAACCCCTGCTCAACCCGACGCTGCTCCGAAACCTCGTAGTGCGGTCGGGGATACTGGCGTTCTTCTTCCAGTTCCTCCTGCAGTTCGGCCTCTTCTACCTCATCTCCCTGTTCCTCCTCGTGGCCCTGGGCCTCTCGCCAATCGGGGCCGGAGCCCAACTCCTGGCTTTTTCGATCACCTTGCTCGCCGCCGCCCTCGGGGTACCGAAACACTTCCCCGATGCCTCCCCGCGCCACTTGGTGCGCCTCGGGTTTGTGGCCCTCGGGGGGGGTCTGTTGATGCTCATCATGGCGCTCAACGTGGGCTCGGGGCCCGAAGTTGTGACCGTGCCCTTGCTGATTGCCGGTCTGGGGGCGGGGATGCTGGCCTCCCAACTCGGAAGCATCACCGTCTCGGCGGTGTCCGACGAACACGCCAGCGAGGTAGGGGGGTTACAGAACACCGCCACCAACCTCGGCGCATCGATCGCCACTGCCCTCAGCGGCACCGTGCTCATCAGCGCCCTGTCGGCCTCGTTCTTTACCGGTATCCAGGAGAACCCAAACGTGCCCGAGTCCACCGCAGTGAGCGCCGAGGTGGAACTGGAGGCGGGGGTTCCTTTCCTCTCCGACCAGGACCTCAACGCCGCCTTGAACTCCGCCGGAGTGGCCCCGGCCACCGCCGCGTCGATCACCAGCGTCAACACCGCCGCCCGAGTGCGGGCCCTCCAGAGCGCCCTGGGGGTGCTGTTGGCCATCGCCATCGTCGCCGTGTTCACCACCGGCAATATCCCCACCCAACAACCCGGTCGACGCCCACCCCCCGGCTGATCGCCAGACCGCACAACCCCACCGTTGCGCACCTTCGGTGGCGGCTTCGCGCCACCGAACGGCCGGGCGGAAGTACCCCAAGGCATCGGGGGAGATGGCGCCCGGGGGCGCGATATCACCCGAGAACGCCGACAGTCCGGGGATCATTTGGCCCCGTGGCCCGTTGGGGGCATCCAGCGCGACGGGGAAACCGCTGCTCATGGCGGGTCGGTCGCTCGCCGGGGCTTGGCGCGACATCGGCGGGCTACTCGGCGACGTGGTCACTGAGCAGAGGCCCCCTGCTCAGTGATCCCCCGCTCCATGATCCCCTGCTCAGTAACTCCAGGCTTGGTGACCCCAGGTTGCGCGGGAAGTTCTCCCGGCTGTAGCCCATGGCGGCCCGCATGCGAGGCGTGTCGCCGGCTTCTTCCCAGGCTCGGCCGCACTCCCTCCAGCGCCGCTCGGCCTCGGCATCGCGCTCGGCACGTCGATGGCTCGCAGCCCGGCGCCCGGAGCGCACGGCCCGGCCCACGGCCCGGTAGGTCCAGCTCGGGCGAGGGTCGCCCGGGCGGCTGGTGATGTCGAGCTCGAGGTGGTGCAGATGGGCGGGCGGGACGAGGATCCGGGCCACGCCACCACCGTCTGAGGGCTGGATGGGAGCGGCGGCCACGACGGTACCGTCGTGGTGGGCCCGGACCCACCATGTTCCCGACGGCGGCGAGACGTACACACGGACCTCCAGCTCGCAACGGGTGGTGGCGCGGGCCGCGACCTGATCGGGCCGCAGGCCTTCAGGGAGAGCATCGAGATCGACGATGTCGAGCAGGTGGCTGATCGGCGCCAGGTCGGCTGCCTCCTGCCGCGGCGGGGCCGACCCGGGGGCGGCGGCCAGCCGAGCGCCATGGAAGCGCTCGCGGCCAGCGTCTTCGAGGGCCCGGACGAGCGCGTCGAGCTCGCCCCCGGCACCGCGTTGGTCAATGAGGTCTCGGAGAGCGTCGGCAACGAGGTCTGGGCGGGCCGAGGCCATCAGCCCGTCGACATTGGTGTGGGCTGCGTTGACGGCGGCCGCGACCCGCTCGGCGAGGCTTCCGGCGTCGAGGAGGTGGGGCACCTCTCTGCTGGCCAGGGCCCGATCGATCGTGGCAAGCGCCACGGCGACATCACTCGGGTTCAACGTTCCGGCGAGAACGTCTTCGGCGAGAGCCAGCCTTCCGATCGCATCTGTCGCCGATTCCACGGCCTCGGCCAGTTGCTGGGCCCGTGCGTCGCCCCCGACATCAGGCAGCCATAGTCCAACAATCTGGTGGGGTTCGGCGACGTCGACGTCCACCTCGATACCCTCGACCAGCACCGTGGTGGCCAATCCTGCGGGCCCGGGAGGCGCCCCGTCGAAGTGCCATGCCTCGGCGTTCTCGTCCCATGCACCGCTCAGGCCACTGCGGAGGCGAGGTATGAAGCGATCGTCAGCCACTGGTGGCCTCCTCAAGGAGAGCCTTGGTGGCCTTCAGCGCCCGAGAACGGCGTTGACGGATGGCGTTGTCCTCACCGCTGCCATCGCGGGGGAAGCAGCTCGTCTGGCCGCTGTAGAAGACGCCCGCCCACCAGGCGGCCTGGCTCTGAGCTACACCGCCGATGGGGCTTGGGCAGTCAGCGGCGGGTTCGGCACCGTCGCAAACGATCGTCATGACGCAGAGGCCGCCAGCCGCCGAGTGGGGCGCCGAGGACAGTGCTTGCGCGAGCCGCCGCCGCGTCGCGGCGAGACGCTCCCCCGCAACCACCAGGTCGACGGTCTCGAATACAACCTCGTCCTCGGGTACGAGCTGCGTCTCGGTCGGGTCCCATGCTGGCTCGGTGACATCGCTTCTCCCCAGCGCCTTCCCCACGGCCACGCCTTCGCGTTGGTGCCGACGAAGGTGCCCGCGCAGTGCGTCACGCGCTCTGTTCTGAACGAGCCGTGACACCCAGGCTTCCAGCACGTCGGGTTCGAAGCCCTGTTCTTCAGCGCGCAGTGCCTGCAGGAGGACCTCCTGCACGATGTCATCGAACAGGTGATCACGAAGCCGGAGGCGTGTCATCTGCCGCCGCACCACGTGCTGGCCCTCCTTGGACCCCAAGAATTCCGCGGCTTGCTCCGCCAGTCGTTTCATGGGGGGAGAGTAACCCCGGGGTGTGACAGGACATCGGGGGACTCGTGCCCTCCGGGCGTTACCGTGATGCCCCGTTGGATGCGGCCAACGTCGTGTTCTCGCCGACCACTGTCGTGCCGCCCCCCTTCGAGCGGTAGTAGGCGATGCCAGCATGCACCGACTTCCGCAACTCCGGTGTCCAGTAAGAACTCAGCGCCTTAGAGAACTCCGTCACTGACTCGGGCACGTCATCGCCGGCTGGTATCTGAACACCTTCTTTGTTCCGAAGGTGCCGGATTCCGACATGCTCAGCGTAGACAAGGCCCGCGATAGGGCGAGCCTTTCGAATACTGCGGAAGGCCACCAACGGATCCAGCTCTGGATCGACGGTGAGCAAGGCCAGCATGGCTGCACTCGGGGCACGATTGATACCCATGTGGCAATGCACATAGAGCCGGTCACCCTCGGAAGCCTCCGCTCGGAAACGCGTCACGAACTCTTCCACGCCGGCAAACCAGGACTCAGCGGGAATATGTCGCCACGAATCATCGATGGGTAGGTACTTGTAGTGCTCAGTGGGCATCCCAGCCGCCTCCCAGTCGCCTCGGTTGTCCCACTCGCTGCGCACATCTAGGACGTGCGTAACACCGTGGGACTGCAGTTCGGCAATGGTTGCGGCGAAGATTTGGCCGGTGAGGTCTTGGGCGACATCGAGATCGGTGCCCACCGTCAGCCAGGTTGTTATGTCATTGCAGTAAGTATCCATACCTGTCTCGTCGCCGCCGCCGTCCCGGTGTGACACGGCGCTCAGGAAGCGCCCACGAGAACGAGGTGGTCGTCGGTCAGAGCAGCCGCTGGTGACGCGTCGTGTCACACCGGCGGCGGGCCGGCGACGAGACAGGTATGACCAACAACAAGATCCCCAACCCCAAGGCCGCCACTCGTCCGCACATCTACCTCCTGCTCGACCGTTCCGGGTCGATGGAGTCGATACGAGGCGACGTGATCGGCGGTTTCAATCAGTTCATCGCCGAACAGCAGGCCAACGGCCCCGACGCCCGCATCACCCTGGTGCAGTTCGATTCCCAGGACCCCCAGGATGTCCTGATCGACGCCCGGGGCATCCGCCGGGCCCAGCCCCTCACCCAGGCCACCTTCGTGCCCCGCGGCAGCACCCCGCTGCTCGACGCCACCGGGCGGCTCATCGCCCGGGCGTCGGTGCGCGAGCAGGAACGCAAGGTGCTCGCCAAGCGGCCGGAGGACGTCACCTTCGTCACCATCACCGACGGCGAGGAGAACCAGAGCCGGGAGTACACCCGCAACGCCATCCGGCGGCTCGTGGCCGACAAGCAGGCGAAGGGGTGGAGCTTCGTGTTCCTCGGTGCCGGCCTCGACGCCTACGCCGAGGCCCAGGCGCTGGGCTACGACTCCCGGTCGGTGCAGGCCTTCGCCCCCGACGGCGCCGGCACCCAGGCGAGCTTCGCCTCCATGAGCGCGGCGGTGGCCCGCAAACGCAAGCGTCTCCGACAGGGCGAGGCGTTCGACAGCGCCGACTTCTGGGAAGGCGACAAGGCCGCCGAGGCCGACCGCGACCGCCGGCACCGCAACTGAGCAGACGCCGCTCGGCGCGAGCGGAACCGGTATCGCCCTCGCCAGGAACCCGTCGAGGGAGTGTTCTACCTCGACCGAGCGCTACGCGCCGAACAGGCCGAGGTGGCCCGCGATGGCCCACAAAGCTCGGCCACGCCGGGGCCCGTTGCCGCCCTGGCGTGCCGATGGCACGCCAGCACGCGCCAGAGCCGGTCCACCGCGAACTGCAACCGACCCCCGAACATCACCGCGGCCCCTACTCGCCGCCGCCCTATCGGACGTTGGTCGGAATAACCACAACAGCGTGGAGGTGATGGGACTCGAACCCACGGCCTCTTCGATGCGACCGAAGCGCTCTAGCCAACTGAGCTACACCCCCGCAGGGACCCTCAGGCTAGCGCGCTCGCCCTAGCGGCTAGAACCCGGGTCAGTTGCCGTAACGACGAAGGTCGGCGGGCTCCTCCACGCGGGGCGTGGGCGGGGCGATGTAGCGCACCTTTTCATCACGCTCCATGCTCTGCTGCTGAAGGCTCACGAGCAATGCCACGTAGGCCAGGAACAGCCCGGCGACCACGAAGTTGAGCGTCCACGCCAGCCCGCCCACGACCAAGGCGACCAGGAAGGTAACCCCCACCGCGGCGAGAAGGTAGACGAACACATCCCGGCGGTGGCGGCGAGCGTCGCTGCGGCGGCGTTGGCCCGACGGCGACCCGGACGAGCGGTGGGCGAGTTGGCTGACGTTGGAACGCCGGTCGTGACTCGGGTTGTCGTAGCGGCCCACATCCAACCGGGCGAGGTTCGTGCGAGCGGCACCGGGGGTGGTGCGCTCCAGCACGTGCAGTTGCTGGCGGAACGACGCGATGGACTCGCTCGGGCGATGTTCCCGACGTCCTTGAAGAAAAGGGGGTACCAATACTGCAGCCCAAACAAGGGCAAGGATAACGAGTACCAGCACTGTGGTCACGCTCCGGGGCCGTCCTTCGTGTATCAGGGAACGTAGTGGTCCGCCGCGCTCCGTTGGTGGATGCTGGCCGACCCGCCACAATCCGGCGGTTTTGCAACATTCGGCGGGCACCCCTGGAAACTGAGGCCCGAACATTGCGGTTGGACTACGAATCTACGACGACAACGGCTGGGCCGCAAACGCTCTCCGTTCCGCCTGTCCACTACCGCTAGAGCCCTGCTCTACGTGTCGGAACCGGCTTCGTCGTCCCGAGGAGCCCGCCGATAGGCCCCGGAGCGACCCCCGGTTTTCTCCCACAGCGCCACATCACCAATCACCATGGACCGATCGGCGGACTTGCACATGTCGTAGATGGTGAGCGCCGCCACCGTGCAGGCAGTGAGGGCTTCCATCTCCACGCCGGTGCGGTCCACCGTGTCCACCGCCGCCTCCACCTCGATCCAGGTGTCTTCGATGCGGAAGTTCACCAACACGGCACCCACCAGCAACGGATGGCACAACGGGATCAGATCCGAGGTGCGCTTGGCGGCCTGGATGCCCGCCACGCGAGCCACCGAGAGCACATCACCCTTGCTCACCGCGCCGCGAGCCACCAACGCGGTGGTGTCGGCGTGCATGTGCACCCGGGCTCGGGCTACCGCCCGACGATGGGTGGCGTCTTTCGGGGTGACATCGACCATGCGGGCCCGGCCCAGCGGATCGAGGTGGGTGAGGCCGTGGTCAGACATGTCCTCAGCCTACTTACCCACCGATCTGGCTCATAGACCGACGCGGCCGAACGAAGTGCACCTGGTTGATGGCATGCCCAGCCCATTTGGTCCCCACGCACTCCTCGATGGCTCTCGAGAGCACATCGTCGGAGGCTCCCGAGCGCAGCAAACCCCGCAGGTCATGGTCCTGGATAGAAAAGAGGCAACTGCGCAGTTGGCCGTCAGCGGTGAGACGGATGCGATCACACTGGTCGCAGAATGGCCGCGTGACACTGGGGATGATCCCCACTTCGCCCCGCCCGTCGAGGTAGCGGAACCGCTCGGCGGGCTCGCTGCCACGCGCCACCGCCGCCAGGGGAAACACCCGGTGGATGCGTTCGAGAATCTCTGCCTGCGGCACCACCTGATCGTTCTGCCAGGCCTCACCGCCATCGAGGGGCATGAACTCGATGAAGCG
Organism: Candidatus Neomicrothrix parvicella RN1; assembly: GCA_945898515.1. Lineage (GTDB taxonomy): Bacteria > Actinomycetota > Acidimicrobiia > Acidimicrobiales > VFJN01 > VFJN01. Next base: position 17,692 of record CAMDIH010000024.1, read on the forward strand.
CACGATCACCCCTCGCTCTCGGCCGAAGCGGGCGAGGTCTTCGATCTCGTCATCGTTGGTGCCGCGCACCACCACCACGTTCACCTTCACCGGCGCCAAACCGGCCTGAACGGCCGCCTCGATTCCGTCGAGCACGTTGGTCAGTTCGTCCCGACGGGTCATCTCGTGAAAACGCTCCGGCCGCAGCGAATCCAGCGACACGTTCACCCGTCGCAGCCCGGCGCCCACCAGTTCCGTCGCCACCGTGCGCAAGGTGGCGCCGTTGGTGGTGAGGGCGAGATCTACCCGCAACCGGGCCAGTTTGCTCACCAACACCGGCAGGTGGGCCCGAACGGTGGGTTCGCCCCCGGTCAGCCGAATGGAATTGATGCCGTGGCGCTCCACCAGCAACCGAGCCACCCGTTCCAACTCCTCGAAGGTGAGGACGTCCTCACGCGCCAGCCACGTCATGCCTTCCTCCGGCATGCAGTACGTGCAGCGGAAATTGCACCGATCAGTGACGGAGATACGGAGGTCTCGATGCACCCGCCCGTACGAATCGACCAGTGGCCGAGGTACCTCGGTGGACGGTTCGGCGGGAGTCACCCCCGCAGGTTACGTCGCTTCGGCGTCCCACCCCTGCGCCAGGCCCGCCCCCGGGGATCAGACCTCCACCAGCAGCAGCACCCGCACCTCGCCCCCGGCGGGAATTCCCTCGCCGTCGGGGATCACCGCCAAGCCCTGAGCGCGGGCCATGGCGGTGAGGTGGTGGCTACCTTGACCACCGGCCGAAACAACCTGCAGCGCCCCGTGCTCGTCGCGGGTGGCCACCACGCGAACAAAATGAGTCTTGCCATCGGGCGTGCGCGTAAAGGTCTCGCCGGCGGTGGCGGTCACCCGGGGACGGTGTAGATCGCCTCGCCCCGCCAGCCGCCGCAACGCCGGGCGGGCCAGCAACTCGAAACTCACCAGCGACGACACCGGGTTACCCGGCAACCCCAGCACCGGCGTGGAACGATCCCCCACCTGTCCGAAGGCAAAGGGCTTGGCCGGTCGGATGGCGATCTGCATCCACTGCATGTCGCCGATGCGCTCGAGTACCACCTTCACCAAATCGATGTCGCCCATGGACACCCCGCCGGTGGTGATCACCGCATCGCAGCTGGCCGCCCCTTCGAGGATCGCCGCGGTGATGGCGGATTCGTCGTCGGGGATGAGGCCCAGGTCCACCGCCATGCAACCGGTCTGGGCCACCAGCGCCAGCAGCATCACCCGGTTCGAGTCGCGGATCTGGCCGGGCCCGAGCGCCCCCCCGCCCCCCACTAGTTCGTCGCCGGTCGAGAGCACTCCCACGCGCGGGCGGGGGTGCGCGAGCACCTCCCCTACGCCGATACCCGCCAGCACCCCGAGATGCGCGGCGGTGATCACCTCACCGGGGCCAAACACTGAATCACCCACCTGGAGGTCATCGCCCGCCGGCCGCACATGCCGTCCCGGTGGTACCGCTACCTCGATCAACACCCGGGCCCCGTCGGCGCGCCGTTGGGTGCGTTCCACCAAAACGATGGAGTCTGCCCCCTCAGGGATCGGCGCCCCCGTGAAGATCCGCATGGCTTCCCCGGGGCCGAGGGCCACCGGGGCGGGATGGCCGGCCGCCACCTCGCCCACCACCGGCAACTCCACTGGCGCGCCCGCGGTATCCGCCGCCCGCAGCGCATAGCCATCCATCGCCGAGTTGGCGAAAGCCGGCACCGCCTCCGGCGAGGTGACCGATTCGGCCAAGACACACCCCACCGCCGCCATCGTCCACACAGGAACGGGGGCGAGGGGAACGACGCGTTCCAGAACATGGGCCTGGGCGTCGGCCAGGGAGATCAGACGATGCCCTGTTCGCGTACGTACCGGCTCAGCCAGGCACGGAAATCGTCGCCGACATCAGGACGAGCCAAGGCCAACTCCACCGTGGCGCGCAAGTAATCGAGTTTGTTGCCGATGTCGTAGCGGCCCTCGGTGAAGGTGTAGCCGTACACATCCCCGTGATCGAGGAGCAGGCCGATGGCATCGGTCAACTGCACCTCTCCCCCCGCCCCCGGCGGGGTGCGGTCAATGGCCGCAAAGATCGACGGTGAGAACACGTATCGCCCCATCACACCCCAGGTGGAGGGGGCCTCTTGCGGCGCCGGTTTCTCCACGATGCTGCGCACCTGGAGGAGGCGCTCCTCCACCTGGTCGTAGGCAATGCTGCCGTAGGCGCTGATTTCTTCCGGCGGAAACTCCTTGCAGGCGATGATCGCCGACTGTCGCGCTTCGTGGTGGGCGATCATCTCCGCCAACACGGTGGAGTGCTCGTCCATGATGTCGTCGCCCAACATCACCGCGAAGGAATCGTTGCCCACATGGCGGCGAGCCAGGCCCACTGCGTGGCCCAGGCCACGCGTCTCGCCTTGGCGGACGTAGTGGATTTCGGCCAGGTTGGCGAGGGCGAGCACCTCGGCGAGCCGCGAATCCTGACCCTTGGCATGGAGTTCGGCTTCGAGTTCCACATTCCGGTCGAAATGATCCTCGATGGCCTTCTTGCTGCGCCCGGTGATGATCAGAATGTCTTCGATCCCCGAACGGGCGGCCTCTTCCACCACATACTGGATGGCCGGCTTGTCCACGACGGGCAACATCTCCTTGGGTACCGCCTTGGTGGCGGGCAGGAAGCGCGTGCCGAGCCCGGCCGCGGGGATGACGGCCTTACGGACAGAGGTCATAGAGGCAAGTTCTAGTCGCTCAGCGAGGGTTCCTCACCCCGGCGCAGCCGCCCGATGTTGTCGCGGTGGCGTGTGATCACCACCAGCCCGGCCGCCGCCCACATCGCCACCTCCGCCGGCGACCGCCCGGTAAGGGCCGCGCCCACGGGCAATCCCGCCGCCACCACCAACGATCCTGCGGCGGCCACCCCGCCGATTCGCACGATCAACGCCCACGCCACCCCCAACACCGCCATCACCACCGGCAGCAGCACCAATGCCGCCCCCACCAAGGTGGCCACCCCCTTGCCCCCTCGAAACCGGCGGGTAAGCGGGGCCACGTGGCCCACCACCGCCGCCAGGGCGCACCCCACCCCCAGCGCCCGCCCCCCAATGACCCAACCCATCCCCGCGGCCAGCGCCCCCTTGCCCATGTCCCCGATCAGCACCACCGCCGCCGCCCGTCGCCCCAAGGTGCGCCAGGCGTTGGAGGCGCCCGGATTGCCCGACCCCTCCGCCGTGAGGTCACGTCCGTAGCGCCGACCCACCATCACCGCGGTGGGCAACGTGCCCAGCAGGTACGCCGGTACGATCGCCAGCCAGCCAAGGTCCACACCAAGACCGTAGAGGGGCACGGAGGTGCGGCCCGGGACAGCCGCCCGCTACGCTGGCACTCTCCCAGTTTGAGTGCCAACGGTGCAGAGGACGGCGTGCCTACCTACGAATACCTGTGCAAGGACTGCGGGAACCAACACGACGTCGTCCAGGCCTTCAGCGATGACGCACTCACTACCTGCGCCGAGTGCGGGGGAAGCCTTCGCAAGTTGTTCGGCAACGTGGGCATCGCCTTCAAGGGCAGCGGCTTTTACAAAAACGACAGTCGCGGCAAGGCCAGCACCACCGCCAAAGCCAACGGCGGCGATACCTCGGGCGGATCCAGTGGTTCGGACTCCAGCACCAAGACCAACGACTCCAGCACCAAGACCAGCGACTCAGGTGCCAAGACCAGCGACTCAGGTGCCAAGACCAGCAAGTCGGGCTCCAAGAGCACCTGAGCCCCCATCTTCCGCTCACCCCGGAGCACCACTATCCTCTTGGTGGCTTCCCCCGCCCAGTCCCTCCCTGTTGAGGAGACGCGCCAGCATGCGCCCGAAGCCATTGTCCCGCCGCCGGGTACGACCCGGTCTGCTCCTGCGTCGCCAACCCCGACTGCGCTGGGCCCTCGCGGCGGTGGCAGCGCTCGGCACCGCCACCGCGGTGGCGTCCGTGGTGGACCGCGCCGAACGGGCCCGGGAGGCTTGGGGCCCGGGCCAACCCGCCGTGATCATCACCCGCGACCTCGCCGCTGGCGACCAGCTCAACCTGTCCAATACCGACGTGGTGGAAACCCCCCGCGCCCTGATCCCCCCCGGGGCACCCACCGCAGTGCCGCGCGGCGCTCGCGTGGGGGCGAGGGTGTACCGCGGCCAGGTGCTGCTCGCCGCTCATCTCGCCCCCGCCGGTGCCACCGCCTTGAGCGCCCGCCTGTTGCCCGGGACACGGGCGGTAGCCATCCCTGCCGAACCCGCCACCACCCCTGCGCTCCACATTGGCGACCGCGTCGATGTGCTGGTGGCGCTTGCCCCCGAGGTGGCCGGCACCGGACCACCGGGCTTCGCGGTAGCCCCCGCCGCGACGGTCGTCGACGTGAGCGACACCGCCATTACCGTGGCGGTGGCCGCCGACATCGCCCCCCGCATTGCCGTAGCCCTCGGCCAGGGCGCAGTGACCCTCGCCCTGGTGGCTCCCTAACCAGCGCCGCCCCGCAGCGCATACAACCCGAGCACCGCCACCCCGAGGACCACGCGGTAGATCACAAACGGCGTGAACGAGTGCGTCTTGAGCAGGCGCAGCAAGCCCCAGACCGCCAGCCACCCGGTGATACCCGAAGCCACCATCCCCCAGAGGAACGGGGCCAGAAACCCCTCGGGGATGCCACCGGCGTTCGCCACGTCGGTGGCCGTGAACAACAAGGCGCCCGCCGTGATCGGGATACTCATCAAGAACGCGAAGCGAGCCGCCCCGTCGCGGCCCAGTCCGGCCACCCGACCGGCGCTGATCGTCACTGCCGAGCGGGACACGCCCGGCTGCAAGGCCGCCGCCTGGGCCAGACCGACAATCACCACATCTCGAACGCTGGCCTCCTCGAGGGCCCGGGTACCGGGGCGGCGGTCCGCCCAGCCGAGCACCAAACCAAACACGATGAGCATCGTGCCAATGAGCCAGATGGAGCCGGTACGACGCTCGATCACGTCGCTGAACAAAGCGCCGGTAATCGCCGCCGGGATGGCCGAGGCCACCAAGAACCACGCCAGCCGGAAATCCTGGGTGCCCTTCTGGGAGGGACGCAGACCCGCCTTGAGATACCGCAGCAGATCATGCCGGAAGTAGGCCACTGCTGCGATCAACGTGCCGAGGTGCAGAGCAACGTCAAACGTTTTTTCCAGCGATGGCTGACCGGCGAAGTCTTGCCAGCCGAACAGCCACGGCACGAGCAAGAGATGTCCCGACGACGAGATCGGCAGAAACTCTGAGAGACCCTGAACGATCCCAAGAACAATGGCGTGAAAGATCGACAAAAGATCAGGTGCCCGACAAGGCGACGTCGGGGACCACCAAGGTGACCCCACCGCTGCCGTCGGGCAGCCACTCCAGGTCGGCCCCCACGGCGGAGATGTCGAGCAAGAGACGCTGCAAGGTGGAGGCGATAGTGGCCTCGCGAATGGGCTCGGCCAACTCGCCGCCCTTCACCATGAGGCCCTCAACCCCCACCGAGAAATCACCCGACACCGGATTCACCCCGGAGTGAAGGCCAGCCATGGAGGTAACGAACAACCCGTGTTCGATGGCCCCCAGTACCTCATCATGGGTGCCCACCCCCGGGGCCACAGCCAGGGCGCCGGCCCCCACACCGGGGGTAGAGGAGATGCCGCGTTGGGCGGAACCGGTGGAGGCAGTGCCACTGCGCCGACCGGTGTAACTGTTTTGCAGGAAACCCTGCAGCACACCCTTCACAACCAGTTCGTTGCGGCGGCAGGCCAGGCCCTCGCCATCGTGAATCTCGGCGCCGAGCGAACGAGGGTCGGTGGGATCGTCGACGAAGGTGAGCAATGGGGAGGCGATCAGTTCGCCCACCCGACCGGCGAAGGGGGATCGGCCCTTCAACACCGCGCCCCCGTTCAACATCCCACCTACCAACCCCAAGATGGTGGCTGTCATCCGCGGCTCCAGCACCAGAGTGATCCGTTGGGTCGCCGGCTTGGTGGCGCCGAGGAGGCGAGTGGCCCGCAAGATGGCGTCATCGGCCGCTTCATCCACCGACAAGTCGCCCACTTCCCGACCCACCGAAAGACCCGCGGCAATCTGCGTCTCGCCGTTGCGTACGGCTAGAGCCTGCACGGCGAGATGGCAGTTGCCGGCCCGGCCCCAGGCCCGAATCCCGGTGCTGGTGGCTACCGCACCTTCACCGCGGGCATCGGCGAACATCGCCACCCGCACCGAACGCACCCGCTCGTCGCGGCTGGTGGCGGCCCGCTCCAACTCGAGCGCCATCGCCACCTTGTCGGCGGTGGGAACGTGCTCGAGGCCCGCCGGCCACAGATCGAGGTTCGCCGCCGCGGTGCCGTCGGGCTCGGCCAGCGCGTTGAACTCGTCGGGCTCGCCAAACTGAGCGTTATCGCGCGCCTCGGTCAACGCTTCGAGCACCGCCGATTCATCGAGCGTGCCCGCGTAGGCGAAGCCCTCGCGATGGTCCACGATGACCCGCACCCCCACCCCCGCCGAAGCGGCCTGGGTGAGGCTCTCCACCTCACCGCCGTACGCCTTCACCGAGGTGCTGGTACCGCGAGCCACGTAGGCCTCCACCTGCTCGGCGGGTCCGGCCATCTCGGCGATCCGCACCGCTACCGCCAGCAGGTCGGGTTGCTCCGGGGCCATCAGGCCGTGCCCCCGATGGTGAGGGCCGGTACTCGCATGGTGGGGATGCCATCGCCCACCGGCACACCCTGGCCGTCTTTGCCGCACATCCCGGGGCTACCCATGGCGAAATCGTGCCCCACGGCATCGATGGTCGACAGCACGGCGGGGCCATTGCCGATGAGATTGCCCTCACGGATCGGTTCGGTGATCTTGCCGTCCTCGATCAGATACGCCTCGGTCATCCCGAAGACGAAATCGCCGGTTGCCGTGTTCACCTGGCCACCGCCGAGGTGCGCCACGTACACCCCCGAGGGGGTGTCGGCCACGATCTGGGCGGGATCATCGGGCCCGGCGAGCACATAGGTATTGGTCATCCGCACCATCGGGAGATGCTTGTAACTCTGGCGGCGACCGTTGCCCGAGCGAGGACGGCCCTCCTGACGGGACCGCAGCAGATCCCACATGTAGTCGGTGAGAATGCCGTCCTCGATCAAAACATTGCGGGAGCCCAGCGAACCTTCGTCGTCGATGGCCAACGCACCCCATTCCTCGGCCATGGTGCCGTCGTCCACCAGGGTGATGCGCGGGTCGGCCACCCGTTCGCCCACGCGTCCCGCGAACACCGAGGCCCCTTTGGCCACCAGGTCGGCCTCGAGGCCATGCCCACACGCCTCGTGGAACAGCACCCCCCCACCGCCGGGCCCCATGACCACCGGCATCGTGCCCGACGGCGCCGGCCGGGCGGCCAGTTTCAGCAGGGCACGCTCGGCGGCCTCTCGGGCCAGATCTTCTACATCGAAGCGGTCAAACAGTTCGAAGCCGATCGTGCGTCCCATGGACTGATAGCCGGTCTGCATCCCGGTGTCACCCGAGGCCACCGCCATCACCGTGAACAGCGTCCGCACTTGGTCGTCTTCGGTAAGCAGACCATCGCTGTTGGCCACCAGGATGCGTCGTCGACTGTCGCCGTAGCGGGCGGTGACCTGGGTGATGGAGCCTCCCGCCCCTCGGGCGGCGTCATTGGCCCGACGGAGCAACGCCACCTTGTGGGCCTTCGCCACCTCTTCGGGAAGGAGTTCGATCTCGTTGGGGCGCGGCGCGTGTTGGCGGGTGAGGGCGATCTCCTGCACGCCACCACCGCCGGAGAGGGCCGCCGCCCCCGCTGCGCCGGCGGCTTCGGCCAACCCGGCCGCCGACAGATCGGCGGTATGGGCGAAGCCGGTGGTCTCGCCCACGATCACCCGGATCCCCGCCCCGCGGTCCCGACCGGAACTGAGGTTCTCCACCTTGCCGTCGTCGAACAGTGCGTTCGACGAGGCCTTGTCTTCCACAAAAATCTCGGCAAAATCCCCGCCCGTGCGCAGTGCGATGCTCAGGGTTTGGCGAATGATGTCGTGATCGATCACCACGGCTCCTCTTGGCTGGTCGGTCGGGTTGGGGCGTATCGTAACCATGTGTCTCTCAGTCCTGGCCTTCATGGCCGTGCCACGTTGGTGGTGACCGCTGCCGATACTGCCCTGGCGCTGAACTCTGGTGCCGTGGAGGTGCTCGGAACCCCTCGGGTGGTGGCACTGGCCGAAGAGGCCGCCGTGGTATCGCTGGCCAACCAACTCGCACCGGGGCACACCACGGTGAGCATGCGCGTGCAGGTCGACCACCTCGCGCCCATCAACGTGGGGTCGTCGGTCACCGCGGAAGCCACCCTGACCAACGTGGAAGGTCGTCGCCTCACCTTCACGGTGGCGGTGAGCGACCACTGCGGCCTAGTGGCCGCCGGCAAGGTCACCCGCGTGGTGGTGGAGACCGACCACTTCCTCAACCAAGCGCGCTAGCTCGGCCTGCCCCATCCGGCACCCAGCGGTGTAACGTCCTCGGGCGGGGGTGGCGAGATGCTCACCGGTTCGCCGTAATCGAAGAGTTCCAACACGATGCTCACTTGGGCCTCAGCCGCCGCCCCAACCTCGGTGATCGCCAGACGACGCGGCAACCCTTCGTCGTCGATCCAGAGGTCGAGGCGAGCCTCACCTGAGGAAAACTCAGCGTAGGGAGGCAGCGCAACGCGGTACCGCGTGGTGAGCACACCCCGGACGCTCTCCTGACCCTCCACTGCAACCTCACCCACCGCCTGGGCCAGGTCGAGCAACTGTTGCGGATTCACGAGCCCCTCGGCCGGAAGCCCTCCGGCGCCCGCGAGCCCACCGAGATCGGCAGACTCAACCGACCACCAGCCCCCATCGCCGTTGAATGCGGCTAACAACGGCGACCGGAGATAGGTGACGTCGTCGACCACGATCACCTCGAAGGCAGTGGCGGCGAGTTCGGGTATCAGTGCGTCACCTCCGCCCGCCAGTGCCGCCAGGCCGCTGAGATCGAGGGAAAGGGAACTCCGGCCGGTGCGGGAATCAAAGGCACCGGTGCCGTACATCGTCACCTCCTCGCGCGCATCGCCGATCGTAACGGTCACCTCCCACCGCCCGGTGGCCGCATCAACCACGGCGGCGCCAGCCGCCCGCACCTCGGCAATCGGTGAGATCGCCGCAGGACCGACAGTCTCAGTGGCGCAGGCGGCCAGTAACACCACCAGCGGGGCCGCCAGGACCCGCACGACAGAACCGGACATGAGCATCTCCATCAGCCAATGGCAGGGTGGGGCAGGGCCAGATCACGGCCCCCGCCGAGTCGTTCGCCTCGCCACCGTAACCAGGCCAGCGCGAGGAGGGAAGACCCAAGTAATGTTATGAACGGCCAAGACGGTTACGAGAACCGCCGCATGAGGGGAGGAGATCGATGAACCGCAGACAGGGCCTTAGCCTTCTCCTGCGTCTCTCCATCAGCGGCGCCATGCTGGCCGTGTTGATCTGGCGGGTACCCACGATCAACTGGAGCAGCGTCCTCCCCGAACTCACCATAGGTTCCGGCCTCTGGCTCCTACTCGCCGCCGTCTTAACCCTGACGGCGTTGGTGCTGTCTGCGTTGCGCTGGCAACGGGTACTCGATGTCCTCGGTCTGAGCGCGGGCCTGCGCCGCCTGGTGTCGCATTATCTGGCCGGTCAGTTTGTATCCAACGTGCTGCCCACCACCATCGGGGGCGATGTGTTGCGGGTCAATCGCCTGTCGAACGACACCGGCGAGGCCCCCAGTTCGTTCGCTTCGGTGGTGCTCGAACGGCTCACCGGCTGGCTCGTACTCCCCATCATCAGCGTGGCCGGATTCCTGTTGAACCCCGCCCTCCGTCACCTCGGGCGCGCCACCCAAGTTGCCCTCGCCCTGTCGTTTCTCACCCTCACCACTCTTGCCGTCGTGCTAGCGGCCGTGGCAAGCGATCGAATCGGCGGTCGCTTCGGAGCCCGGGAAGGATGGCGGCGATTCGCAGCCGCCTTACACCTCGGTCTCGATCGTCTCCGACATCAGCCCGGGGCGGCCGCCCATGTCCTGGTGGTGGGCTTCGCCTATCAACTCGTCCTTGTCCTCGCCGCCGTCGCCGCCGCCCGGGCCCTGGGCGTGCAACCCGCCGGGTTCACGGCGCTGCTGGCGTTCTTCCCGGCAGTGGCCATCGCGCAGGTCCTCCCCATCGGCATTTCCGGGCTCGGGGTGCGAGAAGCCGCCTTCGTCCTCTTCCTCACCCCGCTGGGCGTGTCTGCCCAAGACGCCATCGCGCTGGGCCTACTGCTGTACCTGCTGAGCCTCGGGGTGAGTTTCCTCGGGGCACCGTCGTTCGCCGCTGGCAGTCACCGAGCACCCCCGGCACCCGTTGCCCCTGCCTGAACCCCACCCGTGCTAGTTCTTGGCGCGTGAGCAACTCCGAGGTTTGGGATCCCCCGCTCGATCCGGGACCCGTCGATCGACGGGCCGGGTTGCGATGGTGGAAAGAGTTGCTGGTGGTGGCGGTCGTCTACGGCTTGTACTCCGTCGTGCGGAACCAGTTCGGCTCCGCTAGCGGTGACCCCGGCCCGGCCTTCGAACACGCCCTAGACATCATCAGGCTGGAACAGGCGCTCCATCTCTATTTCGAACCCAGTCTGCAGCAGTGGTACCTCCGTCTCCCCGCCCAGGGCCTCATCCGGCTGTGGAACGTCTACTACGGCCTGGCCCACTTCCTGATCACGATCATCGCCTTCGTGTGGGTGTTCCGCCACGATCCGCTACGCCATCGACTGCTGCGCAACACCCTGGCCTTCACCACCTGTATCGCCGTCATCGGATTCGCCGCCTACTCACTCATGCCACCTCGCTTACTCGACGACCGCGGCGCCTTTGGAGGGTGCCAGCAGTACGCCGCCGAAGTGACCGCCGCCAACTGCGACCGGTACGGCTACGTCGACACCATCGAGCTCTACGGCGGGTGGATTTCCTTTGGCAACGAGGGCATGAAAGAGGTATCCAACCAGTACGCCGCCATGCCGAGCATGCACATCGGCTGGTCGGTATGGGTTGCCCTCGCCCTAGTGCCGCTCATGCGACGTCGCTCCAGCAAGATCCTGGTGGGCCTCTACCCCGCCGTCACGCTGCTGTGCATCCTACTTACCGCCAACCACTACTGGATCGATGGCGTGGGCGGACTGGTGTGCCTGGCGGTGGGCTACGCACTGGCCCGAAGCTTCACTCGGGTTCGCCATGATCCCAAAGCGGCCGCTGGGGAGTAGCCTGAGATCCCGTGGCCAACCAGAGCCGCCGTTCCCTCTTCCTCGGAGCCCACACAAGCCCATGCTCCTTGACTCAATCAGTGGTCCCAGCGACCTGCAGAGGCTCACACCCGCCCAACTCGTCGTCCTCGCCCAAGAAATCCGCCAGCACATCGTGGACTCGGTGGCCCAAGCCGGCGGCGGCCACCTCGGCTCCAACCTTGGGGCCGTGGAACTCACCCTGGCGCTGCACCGCGTCTTCGACTCCCCCCGCGACATCCTGCTCTGGGACACCGGTCACCAGGCCTACGTCCATAAAATGCTCACCGGTCGCGCCGGTGATTTCGCCACCCTTCGTCAGGCTGGCGGCCTGTCGGGCTACCCATCGCGGGCCGAATCCGAGCACGACTGGATCGAGAACAGCCACGCCTCCACCGTGATCAGTTACGCCCATGGCCTCGCGGTAGCGCAAGAACACGAGGTGGGCCAGGGACGCCGCATCGTGGCGGTCATCGGCGACGGCGCGCTCACCGGCGGGATGGCTTTCGAAGGCCTCAACAACCTCGGCCACTCCGGCAAGAAGGCCATCATCGTCCTCAACGACAACGGCCGCTCCTATGCCCCCACGGTGTCGAAGTTGGGCGACAGCCTGGCGCGATTGCGCCTCAACCCCACCTATCTCCGCAATCGCAGCCGCCTCGACCGGCTCTTGCACGACATGCCCGTGGTGGGCCACCAGCTGGAAAAAAGCCTCGACGGGGTGGCGGCCGCTATGCGGGAGATGTTCGAGCCGCCCGCCTTCTTCGAAAACCTCGGGGTGCGCTACACCGGCCCCTTCGACGGGCACGACATCGAAGGCGTAGAGAAAGCCCTGCGCAACGCCACCGAATACGACGGACCCATCGTTGTCCATGTCCTCACGCAGAAGGGTCGCGGGCATGCCCCCGCCGAGAACGACGAGATCAAGCGCCTCCACGACACCGGCGGCCTGAAGCCCGGCAGTTACACCGCCGCCTTCAGTGAGGCGATCATCAAAGAAGCCGAGAACCGTCCCGAACTCGTTGCCATCACCGCCGCCATGCCCGACTCCACTGGCCTGCTGCCCTTTGGGCAACGGTTCCCCGAGCGGCTCATCGACGTGGGGATCGCCGAGCAACATGCCGTTACCTCGGCCGCCGGCATGGCGATGGGCGGTTTACGCCCCGTGGTAGCGCTCTACGCCACCTTCCTCACCCGGGCCATCGACCAGGTCACCTACGACGTGGGCCTGCATGGCCAGCCCGTCGTGTTCTGCCTGGATCGTGCCGGAATCACCGGCGACGATGGGCCCTCCCACCACGGCATCTTGGACATGGCACTCGTGACCAAGGTGCCCGGCATGACGCTGTTCGCCCCCTCCTCGTACCAGGAAGTTGGGGTGATGCTGCACGACGCCCTCGAACTTTGTACCGGCCCCGCCACCATCCGCTGGGCCAAAACGGCCGCCCCGTCGGTGTCGCCCGATCAGGTGGGCGCAGGTCTCACCGGCCGCCTCGTGCGCGAGGGTCGCGACCTGTGCATCCTGGCGGTGGGCAAGATGCTCGCCGCCGCCGAAGCCGCCGCCGAAGCCCTTGCCGCTGATGGCATCGACGCCACCGTCTGGGACGTACGAGTGGTGCCGCTCGACCCCGCCATGCTCGCCAGCGCCCGCGATCACCCCGCGATCATCACCATTGAGGACGGGATTCGCGAGGGTGGCGTCGGGGCCATGATCGCCGGCGCCATCTCGCAGCAGAGCGTGGGCGAAGCGCCGGTCGTCCGCGTACTCGGCACCCCCACTGAGTTCATCGAGCACGCCAAAGCCGATGACATCCTGGCCCACCTCGGCCTCGATGCCGTCGGCCTGGAAGCCGAAGCCCGCGCCCTCGTGGCCGCTCTGCGCCCGTAGAGGTTACGAGTAGAAGGGGTTCTCGCCGGCGGTGTGGTCGGTGGTGTCGATGACCTCGGTGACCTCAGGAATCGACTCCTGGATGGAGCGGGCAATGCCATCCCGCAAGGTCATCGCCGATACCGCACAACCCTGGCAACCGCCGCCCATCGTGACGTAGACGACGGTGTTGTCTACGCCTTTGAGTTCGGCAAACCCGCCGTGAGCGGCGAGGGAGGGATTGATCTGCTCCTGGAGGAGTTGTTCCACCTGTTCGGCGATCGAACCGGTGAGTTCGAGGTGCTTGCCCGAGAGCGGGTCGGGTCGATTCGGGTTCCGGAGCACCAGTCCGGGGCCGCCGTTGGCCGGGAGGTCAAGGGTGGCGCCGGTGAGTTGCTCGATCGAACCCGCCGGCACGATCACCGGGAGACCGGCCTGGTGGTATTGCACGTCGGCATCGTCGGCGTCGGCGATC
>CAMDIH010000025.1 GCA_945898515.1 Candidatus Neomicrothrix parvicella RN1
GTGTTGATCGCATGGATCAACGTCTCCGGCCCGGGTGGGCAGCCGGGGGCATAGACGTCGACCGGCACGATCTGGTCTACCCCTTGCACGAGGGCGTAGTTGTTGAACATGCCGCCGCTACTGGCACAGACCCCCATGCTGATGACCCATTTCGGCTCCATCATCTGGTCGTAGATCTGGCGAAGCACCGGGGCCATCTTCTGGCTGACACGACCAGCCACGATCATGAGGTCGGCCTGACGGGGCGACGCCCGAAAGGTCTCCATGCCGAAGCGGGAGATGTCGTAATGCGCTCCCCCCGCTCCCATCATCTCGATGGCACAGCAAGCCAAGCCGAAGGTGGCTGGCATCACCGACATGCGCCGGGCCCACTTGACCACATCCTCAAGCTTGCCGGTGATGAAGTTGTGATCCAGCCCCTCCAGGCCCTTACTTACGTCCCACTGCATCAGGCCGCTTCCTCGTCGGGGCCAACGTCGCCCTCGTGGCGTCCGTCGAGACCCACCCGACGGACGGTGGTGAGCGTGGTGCGGTTGGCGGAGACCATCGGCGACAACAATCGCGCCTGCTTCGCCGGGCCCCAGTCCAAGGCTCCGTTGCTCAACAGGTAGACGAAGGAGACCAGCACCGACAGCGTGAACACCAGCACCTCGAACAGACCGATACCCCCAAGATTGCGGTAGATGACGGCCCACGGGTAGAGAAAAATGATCTCGATGTCGAACACAATGAAGATCATGGCGATCAGATAGAACCGCACCGGGAACCGTTCGAGCGTCTCCCGACCGGGCACGATGCCGCACTCATACGGCGACCGCTTGGCCACCGTGGTGGCGCTGGGGGCCAGGAGTTGGGAAGCAAACCTGCTGATGACGGCGAAGAGAATCGCCAACACCGCTAGGAGGAGCACCGGCAGGTACTGACCCATGGTCTCCTCAGCCCTCCGGGAGGGCCAAGGATACGCCTCGGGCGGCGGCCGATCGAAGGTCGCGTCGATGCAGCATGCTCAGCGTCACACCGAACATGAGGCCAGAGAACACGGTGAGCATGGCGCCCGGGAATCGGACATCGCCAAGATCCCGCTCCATGATCACCGACACCACCGGTTGGGTGAGGTCGGGCTCCGGGCGGGGGGGCGGTGCGCCGGGCACCGGCTCCTGCTCCACCACCGGCCGCACCTGAACCATTGCGTAGCGAGTGGGGTGTCGAACCTGCCAGAAGGTTGTTTTTAGTTTCCGCCCGATCCGGTCGAGGCGACTGGCATTCGCCGGCAGGTCGATCTTGCCGCCGCGCTCGAAGGCGTAGACGGTGATGTAGTCCGCCGCCGTGGAGAGATCGAGTTCTTCGTTGTTATTCTCCACGAAATACTCATCCACCGTGGCTTTGGCCTCACCGAAACTCGTGTTCGACTCCTCAAGAATCTCCCATCCCGACAGGCTGGGTTCCACCTCGATCCTCAACTCGGCCAGGGCCTCAGGATCCAGTTCCTTCAGCTCCTCCGGCGGTGGTAGCGCGGAGGTATCGAGTACTTGGGCCAACTCGAGATCAGCTTCGAGCAGACCGGAATCGTCGGTGGAACCACTGCTATAAACCACCTCGGTGACTACCCAAGCCGGGGCCTCCCCAAGCATCCCGATGGTGCCGTAGAGCCACCAAGTCAGACCCATGATGGCGCACCAACCGAAGAAGGCCGACGTGGCGAGGAGGAACCCGAGCCGCGACCCAAGATTGGTGGTGAGAAGCAGAACGGTCGATCCCAAGAGGACGACCACCCCCACGCCCACCGCCAGGAGCCCCCGCAACTGAGGGTCCCAGGCAATGCCGGCAATCGTGTGCAGCAACATCACTATGGGCCCCCGGCGGGGGTCAGGGTGCCCGATTGAGGGGCGGACGGGATGGCCAGGCTGCCCTTGCAACCCAATGGCGGCGCATCGCCTTCGAGACTGGATTCGTAACACGCGGCCGCCCGCAGCATCCCGTCGGAGAACATGCCATCGGCGGCTTCGGGGGTGTTCGGGTTGTCACCCAGACCGGGCATACGACCACTCCCGACCCCGCGCTGTCCGTAGAGCACGCCATACTCGGAACCGATTCGCAAGAACTGGATCAGAGCATCGAGCGTGAGGAACTGGCGGGGCACCAAGCCCGAGGTGAGGGCGAAGCCGTTAGCGCCGGAACCGTCCTTGAAGTCGATGTAGTTGCTGAGGTCGGCGTTGGGCGGCGATACCGGGCCATCGCGGAACGAGGCCCCCTTCGTGTGGCAGCGGGCACAGGAGTAGGAACCACCGGCGGTGCCGGTTGCCAACCCCAGGTTGAAGATGGCCTTCCCCACCGCCGGGTCCGTGTAATCGATGAATGCACCAGGCTCAAGACCGAGCCGGATGCGCAGCGCCTCTTCGGTTTGTGCCTTGGCCTCGCTGGAGCTGAGCTGAATCGACCCGAGATAGGCGATCAGTTCATCGATCTGCTGGCTGGTGAGTGGGCCACCTCCGGCTTCCCCCCAGGCGGGCATCGGGCTACCCGGCCGGCCGTAGACGAGGACGTCACGCACCTCTTCCTCGCTGAAGCGCAGCAACACCGTGTTGATGGCGGGAGCCTTCCAGCTCACGGCGGCCACAAACTGCCCCTCGGCACTGGTGAGGGTGTACGGCGGTGCCACCCCGCCGGTGCCCTCCGGGCCGTGGCAGCCCGCACAGTTGTACCCACCTTCGGCGGTAGGGGCGAACAGTTTGCTGCCGCGACTCACGAAGGTGGCGTCGAACTGAGCGACGGCGCCGTCCTGACGAGCAGGCTCATTGAGCCAATAGAGCGGCACTCCGAGCGCCGAGATCGCCAACAGGACCAACCCCGTGCTGAGAGCCCGAGTGAGCCGGGGGCCCTCGAGAACCTCATCGGAGTAATAGGGCTTCCGGTTAGGGGCGAGTTCGATCTCGGAACCGATCTCCTCGCGACCGGAGCGAATATTCACCACCACGTACGCCACGAAACCGATGAGAACGACAACGGCCACAACCGCACCAACGGACTTGACGGTACTGGCCGCCACCACTGAGGGAAGGAGGGCGATCATGACGTCATTCCTTCTCCGCGCTGCCAACGCAGTTCGGGCCCTCGGCTTCTTGGCCGGTCGTGTTGGTGCCAATCGGTGGGCCGATGATCACGATGCCCGTATTCACGGTGACGTTCCCATCGCTGACCGTCAGCGGGAAGCGGTCGAGACCTCGCGGGGCGGGGCCGCCCTTCTTCTCTCCGGCTCGGTTGTACTGCGAGCCATGACATTGGCACTCGAACCACTGGGAGGTCTTGCACTCCGGCACACGGCAACCAAGGTGCACACACTTCTGGTAGAGGGCCGTGTAACCGGCCTCCATGCCCGGCAGTTCCTGCTTATAGACCAAACGGGCGGCCGGGAGGGCGGCGGCGGGGTACTTCGTCACCCACATCCGGCCTTCGGGGAAATAGGCGAATCCGGCGCCCTCGGCGATCTTGGTATTCACACTGGCGGTGCTCCCAATACCGATGACCGCGCCGAAGCCCCCTCCCAACTGTGGCCAAAGAAACGCCAAGGCACTCGCCCCGAAGGCCGCCAGCCCAAGGCCAAAGAACGTAACGATGCCCCGGTTGAAAAACTGGCGTCGGCTGATATCCAGCGCCTCAGGATCCGGCGGCACCCAGGCCACCGGGGTCTTGGCGCCAACGGTGGCCAACGCTCGCGACGCTTCCTCGCGCTCCGCCACCGAGGCTCGCTCAACCTCTTTGCCAGTAACCGGGGCCGCATCATCACTGGTGAGTGCCACGGCGCCACGATCGCGTCGGCGGGTTTCCCGAGCCAGGGCTCCGATGGCTTCGCCAGTGTCGCGACGACGGGCGCTGGCGAACAACAACACCCCCGCTAGCAGCATGAGAACAGGAATGGCAATCAGTAAGGCGGTGGTGGTTTGCATGGTCGTATCAGAGCTCCACGAACAGTCCGGCGTTCCAAGGGAAGATGAAGTTGAAGCCCGGGCCCCGGAAGAAGGTGCCAATGAGCACGAGCACCGCCCAATACATCAAGAACATCGTGAACAACGAGATAGCGAACTTTCGGTGCTCGGGCTTGTTGCTCGGATTGCGGTCGATGTAGGGCGACAAGATCAGTCCGACCAGCGCCATCCCGGGAAGCAACACCCCCGCCACCATCGGGTGGAACCACTTGAGCAGCTCCTGCAACCCAAGGAAGTACCAGGGAGCCTTGGAGGGGTTCGGCGTCTGGTTGACATTGGCCAGCTCCAACAGCGGGGCGTTCACAAAGATGGCGAAGATAAGCAGGAAGGCCGTGGCGGAAAGGGCCGCGACGAACTCACCCACGAGCAGGTGGGGCCACACGTGGACCTTGTCCTGCGGAACGGCCTTCACATCCTGAATCGATCCAGACTTCACCACCGTCAGCAGGCGCTGGGTATGCCCGCCAGGACCGGTGACCACCGGGAGCGGAGATGACCCCACCGCCGTGGCCACGCCACCACCGGAGGTTGCCACCTCCGTGGAGGCCGGGGTATCACCCTCCGCCTTGGCCTTGGCGGCCTTGGAACGCTGAAGGAGATGGGCCGGGATCTTGCTCTCGGCCTCCGTGGCGGGCACGTCGGGGGTGGCGTCGGCGCTTCCACTCGCGGCGGCCGCCTTGGCTCGCGCTTCTTCCGCTCGCTTGCGGAGGTGTTCGGGAATCTCAGTCATAGGTGTCAGCCCCGTTCATCACAAAGGTCCCGAGATTCCGCCGTCTTTGCGCACCCGCCAGAAGTGAACCGCCATGAAGATCACGATCACGAACGGGAGCAACAGAACGTGCAACACGTACCAGCGCAGCAGCGTTTCGGTGCCGATGTCGACCCCCCCGAGGAGCACAAAGCGCACTTGGTTCCCGAACACTGGGGTGTAGCCCATCATGTTGGTGCCCACCGTCACCGCCCAGAGCGACAGCTGATCCCATGGCAGAAGGTAGCCAGTGAAGGACAGCAGCAGGGTGAGCAGCAGCAGGACAACGCCAATCACCCAGTTGAACTCGCGCGGTGGCTTGTAGGCCCCGTGATAAAAGACGCGAGCCATGTGGAGGAAGACCGCCAGCACCATGAGGTGCGCACCCCAACGGTGCATGTTCCGAACCAACAGACCAAAGGTCACCGAGGTTTGCAGGGTGTAGATGTCCGACCACGCCGAGACCGCCGTGGGTCGGTAGAAGAACATCAGGAAGATGCCGGTGATCGTGAGATGGATGAAGAGGAAGAACGACAGTCCGCCGAGGCAGAGCGTGTAGCTCACCTTCACGGCGTGGCGCTTCACCTTCACCGGGTGCAGGTGGTACAGCACCGAGTTCATGATCACATAGGAGCGGTTCCGGGGGGAGTCGGTGTACCCGTTGCGGAAGATGGACCCGGGCCGGAAGATTGAGTTCCAAGCCTGGCTGGATTGGACGTTGTCCGGGAGTTTCTTCAGCGACTCGATCGCCCGCTCGGCGCCACGCTTGTCGTTCATTGTGTCTGACATGTTGCCCTTCCTACCCCAGCCTCATGCCATAGCCATAGCCATGGGTGTTGGTGCGCTGATGCGCGTCACCGCCGGGATCGGGATCACTGATTTTCCCCATGATGATAACGCCGGTGGGACACCGATCCACACAGAGCGCACAGCGGGTGCACACATCGTCGTCGATGAGGAACATCACCTGGTCGCTGGGGTCCGTCCCCGGCTGATCGACACCGACCGCTTCGTCCACTGCATCGGTCGTGACCATGTGGATGCACTTCCAGGGGCAGATATCGACACACCCCTCGCAGAGGATGCACTCGGATTGATCGATGTGGATGAACTGCTTGGGCTTGACGGCCTTGCCTAGCCAGGCGGCATCCACCTCCTGCAGGACGTAGTCGTCCCGGAACTCCGGCATCGGCGGGTTGGCGTCGGTACGGGCCATGGCGGCGCTAACTCTTCCTCGCCAGCGGGCGGCCATAGGCCGTGGTCGCAACCACCTCGGCCTTGGGCTTGTCCCGATTTTGCCACTGCGCCCAGTGAAAGACGTGCAGGGTGAGCGCCACGCCGTAGATGCCTACCACCACGAAATCTCGCAACGTCTGATAATCGATCGTGATCGGAAGGAACCGGTTGGGTTGGAAGATGTTGGCCGGACCGAAGAAGATCCGGTCGGTACGCCAGCCCCACTCCTTGTCGGCCAGGGTGATCCACTGATGGGGGATCACGCCGTACCAAAGGTTGAAGAGGATGAAGGCGTACACGGCGGCGGCCATTGCTTCGCCCCAGGTGAGGTAGCGGCCCGGCGCGCGGCGCTTGCTGTAAAGGACTACGGCAAGATCGCCGAGCAAGGCGACGATCACAGCTGTGGCAAAGGCAACCACTCGCAGCGACTCCCTCGTGATTTTTCTCACATTGGGTCCGGCAGCGCACCGCGCACTCCGGAAGGACCCCCCCGGTCTAGCACGACGGCCCGCCAGCGAGCACATCGCGCCACCGGGGGCAACCGGCCCCGCGCTTGGCTTGGAGTGGGGGCGACAACGCGCCTAAGTTCAGCCTCCGATACCCCCCCGCCTGCGGAGGACCCACCCGCGTGACCGAGATCCCCGATCACCTTCTCAAGCGCTCCCAGGAACGCCGCTCCGCCATCGCGGGCGACGCCGGCTCAAACGATCCCGCCCCTCCCGGTGGACAAGCCCTGGAGGCGGCCGCCCCCCGCGCGCCGGCCACGCCGGTAGCGGCGGCGGTCGACGTAACGCCAGAGCCCCCCAAGCCCGAGCGACCCGAGGTCACCGCGGCGCGGCGCCGCCGAAAGATTCCGATCTGGGCCGTGCCGGTGCTCGCCGCCCTGCCGTTGTGGGCGTACGTGTATCAAGGCACGCTGGAACCCCCGCCGGCGGCTGAGAACGACCCGTTCGTGCTCGGCAGCGAGTTGTACACCGCCGAAGGTTGCGCGGGCTGCCACGGGGCCAACGGTGGTGGCGGCGTCGGACCCGCCTTCGCCGGGGTACGGGAAACCTGGGTGGACCCGCTCGACCAGATGATGTGGATTCGCCTCGGCTCAGACGGTTGGCCTGGCGACACCTACGGCAACACCGACAAACCCAAGCAGGGCGGGATGCCCGCCTACCCGAAGTTGAGCGATCAGGAACTGGCAGAGGTTGTCCTGTACGAGCGCACCGAGTTTGGCGGCCTCGACCCCCTGAGCGAGGAGTACGCCCTACTGGTGGAAATCGCCGAAGGGATCACTACCTTCGACGCCGCTGGTCTCGGTGAGGTCTCCACCAAGGCGGCAGTCGACGAATCCAACCTCGCCGCCGGCTGACCCGCCACGGTTGCATCGGCCCTTCTGCCCGGCACACTGAACACGTGACCACCCCCCATCGCCACGACGTCCTCATCATCGGCGGCGGCCCCGCCGGTGCCGCCGCCGGACATTGGCTGGCCCGAGCCGGCCGGGACGCGGTGATCGTGGAGAAGAAGACCTTCCCCCGCGAGAAGACCTGCGGCGACGGCCTCACCCCTCGAGCGGTCACGCAGATCCAAGCTATGGGGCTGGAGGAGCAGGTAGCGGCCAACCACCACCGCTACGACGGCCTGCGCTGTATCGCCCACGGTAAGACGCTCGAGATGACCTGGCCGGAACATCCGGTGCACCCGAGCTATGGCTATGTGGTTCGCCGCCGCGACCTCGACACCATGGTGGCCGCCGAAGCGGTTACCCGAGGCGCCACCCTGCTGCAGGCCACCGAAGCCCTGCGACCCATTCTGCGCGACGGACTACTGGCAGGCGCCGTCGTGAAAGACAAAGAAACCGGCGAGGAGCGCGAGATTCACGCCCGCTACGTGGTGATCGCCGACGGTTCCCTGTCGCGATTCGGCCGAGCCCTCGGCAACCAACGCGACAAACGTCTTCCGCAGGGCATGGCGATCCGCGGCTACTTCGAGAGCCCAATGCACGACGAACCCTGGATCGAGTCTGCCCTTGATGTGCGCGACCGCAACGGAGATGCCATGCCCGGCTACGGCTGGATCTTTCCCTGCGGCGACGGAACCATCAACGTGGGCATCGGTCTGCTATCCACCTTCCGCGGCTGGCGAGACATCAACACCTCCTACCTGATGAAGGAATGGGCCGCCACCGCCCCTGAGCACTGGGGCATCGACCCCGAGGCCATGCTCGGCGAGGCCACCGGCGGCCGTCTCCCCATGGCCGGATCGATCAACCCCAAGAGCGGACCGACCTGGATCGCCATCGGTGACGCCGCTGGTTCCATCAACCCCTTCAACGGTGAAGGCATCGACTACGCCTACGAGACCGGCCGCATGGCCGCCAGCCTGCTCGTGGAAGCCCTCGAGACCGGCTCCTCGATGCCGTTGTCTCGCTATCCCGATCTCCTCGAGGAGGAGTACGGCCTGTACTTCCGGGTGGCCCGCGCCTTCGCCATCGTGATCGGCCAGCCCGAACTCATGGCGCAACTCACCCGGGTAGGGGTGCAGTCACAGTCGCTCATGGAATGGGTGCTGCGCATCATGGCCAACCTCCTGCGTCCCGACGAACTCGGGCCAGCCGAGTTGGCCTACAAGGCCGTCGCCCGGATTGCCCGCATCGCGCCGGAGCGCATCCCCGCCTAAGCGGGGATCAGGGCATCCGGCGTCGCCCCGCCATGCCTTTGGCCCCCAACCCCAGGTAACACCCAAGCTTCGGTCAGCGCGGCGAGGACAGGGCGGGTGCATCAGGAGCGACGACGGCAACATCTTCGAGCGCCGCGAGGTCGATCACACGGGAGGGCGTGGCTGCTGACGGGCGCCGCCGGAAGAGGTGCTTGGCATCGGTGGGGGTGGTGACAAGCGCCCACAGCCCAAAGACGGTGGCCACCACCAGGGCCCCCGTCATGGTTTCAGCTTCGCCCACGGCACTCGCCGACAATCCCCCCAGCGCGGCGCCGAGGGCCTGCGAACCCATCAGGAGCCCCACGGCGATCCCCATCGCCGACGCGCGATGGTCGCGTCCCAGGCGCAGGCCGATCACCTGGTTGGAGGGAATCGATACTGCGAAAATCCCCCCGGTCACCAGGAAGGCCGCGAAGGCCAGTGGGCCCCCCGCCCCCAGCCAGAACAACGGAGCCGCCACCCCGGCCGCCGCCACGCAACAGCGGGCGGCATTGCGCAACAACGAGGCATCCGAACGAGCTCCCGTCGCTACCAAAGCCGTTCCGAACAACGTGCCGATGGGCACCAAGGCGGCGATGAGGCCGAGCAGAGGAGGGGAGAGATCGTTGGAGAGTGCGTAGGGCACGATGAGCGCCTCCACCACCGTCCCGGCGGCGCCCGCCACACAAACAATGCTGAGGGCGCGCCGAACCATCCGGTCGTGGAACAACGCCGAGCCACCCTCGCGCAGCGAACCACCCACGGTGGCGCGTCGAGCGGCGGGACGAGCCGCCGCCGTATCACGCAATCCGAACAGGATGACCGCCGACACCAAAAAACTGATCGAGTTGAGAAGCAGTACGGCACGGACATCGAATACCGCTAACAGCAGACCCCCCAACGCGGTTCCGAGGACCAGCGATGACTGCACCGAAATCCCCGCGAGGGCCAACGCGCTGCCGTAGCGATTCGCCGGTACGAGATCAGGCATGGCGGCGGCGCGGGCGGCTTCGAACGGCGGGGTGGCCAGACCGGCCAAGAACGCCAGGACGAGCAACCCCACCACCGGCATCGAAATCAGCATCGCCGCGAACAACCCCGCTCGCAGGACATCGCTGACCACCATCACGGTGATCCGCCCGAAGCGATCGGCGAGGGTGGCCAAGACCTGCCCAATCCCCACGAAACCAGCCAGCGATACGGCCGTGACCGCGGCGGCCCAGGCCGGCGATTGGGTTTGCTCGTAGATCAGCGCCGTGAGGGCGATTCGGCCCACCCAGTCGCCGAGCAGCGAAACAATGTCGGCGACCCAAAGGCGGCGAAAGGCGGGGATCGCCAACGGGGAGAGCAGCGACGCGGCGCGTCGTCGAACTACGATCGCCAACGGGGAGAGCAGCGACGCGGCGCGTCGTCGAACTACACCCCTCCATTCGCCAATCATACGGATAACGATACGGTTACCATGACCCTGCGCACAAGGACGAACACGCAGAGTGGTGTCATTAGGGGGTGTCCCCGGAGGCGACTTCGGGATCACCCGCCCCAACGCCCGACGGCATTCCGTCCCGCACATCCTGGGCCAGAGCCTTTCGCACCCAGAACCAAATCCAGATGCTCACCGGCATCAGTACAAGACACAGGAACTGTGCCCCGGTAAATCCGAAGGTTCGAGCATCGTTTACCCGCAGCGAGTCGCTGGCGAATCGGGCCACGCCGTAGAAGCCACAAAAGATCGCCACCGCCGTGCCCGGGCCGACGCGCTCCTTACGGAGATAGAGAAGCCAGGTCAAGATCGCAAACAACACGATCATGTAGAGCAACTCGTAGAGCGCCGTTTGGTGGAACACCAATCCCGGCTCGAGGGGAATGGCCCCCAGCGTCGGCTCTCGGACGCTGCCGCCGTCGTAGCGCACCGCCAACGGGAACGTGGTGATTCGCCCAAAATGCTCACCAACGGCGTAACAGCCGATACGTCCGATGCCAAGACCCGCGGTGAGTCCGTAGGCACAGCCATCGAGACTGTTCCAACGAGTGAGCCGATTCCAGCGGCTGTAGACCGGGTAACCCACGATGATGGCCAGTACGAAGCCCCCCGAGAACTGCAAGCCGCCCTGCCAAATCGCCACGGCATCAAGCGGTGACTTCACCTGATCGAGGTGGGTGAGCACCCAGGTGATCCGAGAACCGATCACCCCAGCGACCACCATGCGCATCGCCAGGGAGTAGGTAACGTCGCGAGGAATGCCGTACTCCTCGCCGTAGCGAGCAGCCAGGAACGCTCCGACGATCACGCCCACCGCCACGGCCAACCCGAAGACGCGTAGCGAGAGAGGCCCCAGCGCGATGGTAGGGAAGGTGGTGTAGGGAATAGCGGCCAAGGAACTCAGCATGGTGTCAGTGTGCCGTGTCTATCGTGGCTCGTGCCAGCCACCGAGGTGGGCCGCTAGGGCCTGGGCGGGATCGGTTCCCCAGCTGCCCTGGTCGTAGAAGCTCACCGGCTCCGGAGCCGCGATCACCTTCTCGAAGATGCGCCATTGCTCATCGAGCGCGTCGGCTCGCCCAAACCGCCGCCCGTCCCCGGTGAGGGCATCTTCGAGGAGCCGCTGGTACGCCTCTTGACGGTGGCCGAAGACCTCCTCGAAGTTCACCTCCAAATCCACGGGACGACTGGCCAGTGCGTCGCCCGGTGCCTTGGTCTGCAGGTGGAGCAGCACACTGTCGTTCTGGTCGAGGCGGAACCGGAGCCGGTTGGGATCCGGTTGCGCAGCCCCCTCAGGCGCGAAGAGCAGGCGCGGCGGCGCCTTGAACTCGACGACCGCCTCGGTGGCGGTGACCGGGAGGTGCTTGCCCGTGCGGATGAGCCAGGGGACCCCCGCCCAGCGCCACGAATCAATCTCGAGGCGCAAGGCCACGAAGGTCTCCACGTCGGAGCCGACGGTGGCCCCCGCCTCATCGGCATAGCCGCGGTACTGCCCGCGCACCACCTCGTAGGGTTCGACGGTACGGATCTGGCGGAACAGTCGGTTGCGCTCATCACGAAGCGCGTTGGCATCCGCCCCGAGGGGGGGATCCATGGCCAGCAGCGCCACGATCTGCAGGAGATGGTTCTGCACGACATCGCGCAATGCCCCAACCGATTCGTAGAACGCGTGGCGGCCCTCCACCCCAAAAGATTCCGCCATAGTGATCTGAATGTTTGAGATGTAGCTCCGGTTCCAGATCGGCTCCAACATCGAATTGGCGAAACGAAAGACCAGCAAGTTCTCCACGGCCTCCTTCCCAAGAAAGTGGTCGATCCGGAACACATCGTCCTCGGCGAACCCGCGTTCCAGAATCTCGTTGAGCTCGTGGGCCGAGGCTCGATCTCGACCGAAGGGCTTCTCCACCACC
Source organism: Candidatus Neomicrothrix parvicella RN1 (assembly GCA_945898515.1). GTDB lineage: Bacteria > Actinomycetota > Acidimicrobiia > Acidimicrobiales > VFJN01 > VFJN01. Next base: position 12,046 of record CAMDIH010000025.1, read on the forward strand.
ACCCGCGCTCCGGTGGTCAGGTCATGGTGCTCAAGGCCCAGCACCACCCCGGTGACCAGCTCCGGCGGGACGGCAAGGTCGAACATCGGGTGCTGCGAGCCAAGGGCGGCGAGGCGGGCCGCCAACGCCGCGAACGACGCTGAGTCCCGGTAATCGCCCTGCACGTAATGCAGCCGAGGGGCCAAGCGTTCCCAGACCATTTCGTCCACCGACCCCTGCGCCTCGATGGCCTCCCGTGCGATACGGACAAGCCCCTCGTCGTCGCCACCGGAAGACGCGAAGCCCACCACCGGTAGGAAAAAGTCGCTGGCTTTGGCCATCTCGTAGATGGCCGGAAAGATTTTCTTTCGGGCAAGATCGCCGGTGGCCCCGAAGAGCACCAACGCGTCAGACACAACGGGCGAAACGCTCACGGAGTGGCCGCACCCGGGGATCCGTCGGTAGCTACGGCATGCCCACCAAACTGCTCGCGTAGGGCGGAAATCGCCCGCATGGCAAGGCGATCGTCGTCCTGGCTCACGAAACGGGCATAAAGCGCCGCCGAGATCACCGGGGTGGCCACCCCGCGTTCGATGGCCTCTTGCACCGTCCAGCGACCCTCGCCGGAGTCCTGCGCAATTCCTTCCAGACCTTCCAGGCCCGGTCGCTGCTCCAGCGCCCGCACCAACAATTCCAGCAACCAAGAGCGCACCACACTCCCCTCCCTCCAGGCGCTGAGCGCACCGGTGACATCAATATCGAGGCCCGATCGAACCAAGAGTTCGTACCCCTCGGCATAGGCCTGCATCAGGCCGTACTCGATACCGTTGTGCACCATCTTGGTGAAATGGCCGGTGCCGGCGGGTCCGGTGTGCACAAACCCACCGGCCGGCGCCAGAGCATCGAAGATGGGCTGCGCCACCGCCACGTGGGCTGGCGTACCCCCCACCATGAGGCAGTACCCCTCGCTCAGACCCCACACGCCACCGCTCGTACCCGAGTCGATGAAACCCACTCCACGCTCGGCGAGCGCCTCGGCGCGACGGGTGCTGTCACGCCAGTTGGAGTTGCCGCCTTCGATCACCACGTCATCGGGTGCGAGTAGCGCGGCGAGAGTGGTGACGGTCTCCTCGGTGGGATCCCCGGCGGGCACCATCACCCACACCAGTCGGGGAGAGGGCAACGCCGCCACCAACTCCTCCAGCGTCGCCACCTCCGAGGCCGAATTGAAGGGATCGAACCCCACCACCTCATGGCCATGTTGCCGCAGGCGCTCCGCCATGTTCGCGCCCATCTTCCCCAGTCCGACCATGCCCAACTTCACCGCGCCACCTCCACTAGTTCGAGCCAAGGTACCCGACCGGCTCGGACACCGATGCTCCGCAATGTTCGCAAATCACCGGCGGCTTGGGCGTGCTTCAGATGCCCGAAACCGAAGTTTTGTCCGGGGATCGGAATCTCCTGCTCGTCCACCGACACGGCTTGCACACACACAATCGCCGACGGGCCTCCCTTATGTAACTGGCCGGTGGAATGGAGGAACCGGGGCCCAAACCCAAGGCTCACCGCCACCCGAAGACGATCGCGTAACGCCACCCGGGCTGCCTCCAGCAAGGTCACATCATGGCCACCGGGATCGCCGAAGACCTGGAGCGCCAGGTGGTCTCCCGGTTGGACCAGCAGGAGCAGATCCGCGAGCGACTCCTCCGCCACCGCCGCGCCGCCCTCGGCCAGCACCGCGTTGGTGGCCGCTTTGGCGGCGGCCACGTTGGGCTGATCGAACGGCTGCACGCCAATCGCCGCCCCCACCCACGCGGTGGCCAGTTCCATGGTCACCACTAGGTGCCCGACCTCGTGCGGCGAGGCCCCCGAGGGCACCACGATCACCGGGTGACCCGCCGCCACCAGTTCCGGCTGCGGCTTCCCAGCGAGAAAAAGCCGGTCGGGGCCGTACACCTCGGGCGGGCCAAGGGGTTCTCCCACAATGGGCACCGCGCCGGTGCCCCCCTTCCCGAGCGACTCCGCCAGTAACTGCTCAATCCATCCACCGAGGCTCTCGACGGCCGGATCGAGCAAGAGAGTCACTTTGTCGCGGCCCACTCGCACTCCCGCCGCGATGGCACTGGCGATGCGCAACGCCGGGTTCTCCCCGGGCGGCACCGCCGAGCCACTATCGGCCAACGCCTCCAGGCCACCCCGCAGCAAGGCGGCCACATCCACCCCCATCACCAGACCGGGGACGATGCCGAAGAGCGACAGCGCCGAATACCGGCCACCGATATCGGGCCGGTTCTCGAACACCTCCGCAAAGCCACGTTGACGCGCCAGGTCACCCAGGGCGGAACCAGGGTCTGTGATGACGGCAAATCGGCCCGCGCCGTCGGCGCGCGCCCAGGCCCACTCGAGGTGACTGCGGGTCTCAATGGTCGACCCAGACTTGGACGAGGCGATATACAGCGTGCGTTCCGGTGGGCACGAGGCGGCGATCCGCCCGATCGCCGCCGGATCGGTGGTGTCGAGCACCGACAGACGGGGACGTCCCGGGGCGGACTCATAGGTGCCGGCGAGCACCTCGGGGAACAGGCTCGAGCCACCCATACCCATGACCACCACATCGTCGATGTTCGCGACAAGGGCGTCGCACCGAGCCCGCAGCGCAGGCAAGGCGGCCAACCCTTCGGCCACCACCGGTATCCAGCCAAGGCGGTCGGCTACCTCGGTGGGGTCATCACTCCACAAGGTGTAGTCGGCCGCCAACGCACGGGCGATGGCGTCGCGCTCGATGAGTTCGGCGGCCACCCCTGCTCTGACGGTGTCAAAGGTGGTCATTAAAGGTGGCCTGGCCCCGAAGAGGGGTCCATGGCGGCAGCCGACGCGTGGGCGATGGCACCAACTTCGTCGATGTCATCGTCGCTATGAGCCAGGCCGGGGAACATGACTTCGTACGGCCCCGGCGCCAACGCCACCCCCCGGGAGAGCATCTGATGGAAGAACTCGGCATACCGGACGCTGTCGGTGCGCTGAGCGCTCGGATAATCGGTGGGGGCTTCATCACCGAAGAACAGACCCACCAGTGAGTCGACCCGGGGCACGATGGCCGCAATGCCCGCGTCGGCAAAGGCGGCGCGCAGGTGGCCGGCCAAACGTTCGGCGCGAGTGCGGAGGAGTTCATAGGCGGCATCGTCGAGCATGCCCAGCGTGGCCAAACCGGCCGCAGTAGCCAAGGGGTTCCCCGACAACGTGCCGGCTTGGTACACCGGACCCAGCGGTGCCACCTGGTGCATGACATCGGCACGGCCCCCGTAGGCCCCGATGTTGAGGCCACCCCCGATGACCTTGCCGAAGGTTGTGAGGTCGGGCGTCACCCCCGCGGTGTGCTGCGCACCTCCCCTCGCCACCCGGAACCCGGTGATCACCTCGTCGAAGATCAACAGCGCCCCCACGCGGTCACACTCGGTCCGCAGGGCCTGAAGGAAGCCAGCCTGCGCCGGCACCAGGCCCATGTTGGCCGCCACGGGCTCGACGATCACGCACGCCGTATCGGTATCGAGTTCCGGAACTTGGTTGTAGGACACCACCCGGGTGTCGGCCACGGCGGCGGCGGTCACCCCCGCCGAGCCCGGTAGTCCGAGGGCGGCGAGACCACTGCCCGCTTCGGCGAGGAGGAGGTCGCCGTGGCCGTGATAGTTGCCCGCAAACTTCACGACCGTGGGGCGACCGGTGTACCCCCGCGCCACCCGCACCGCCGACATGGTGGCTTCCGTCCCCGAGGCCACCAATCGCACCATCTCCACCGAGGGCACGGCCGCCGAGATGGCTTCGGCGATCACCACCTCCGCTTCCGTGGGAGCGCCGTAGGAGGTGCCATCCACCGCGGCCTTTTGGATCGCCTCCACGATCACCGGATGCGCATGACCGTGAATGATGGCCCCATAGGACTGCACGAGGTCCAGGTAGCGGGTGCCTTCCACATCCCAGACGTACGCCCCTTGTGCCCGCGCCACGAAGTAGGGAGTTCCCCCCACACTCCCAAAAGCCCGGACCGGGCTATTGACCCCTCCGGGGATCACGCGCGTTGCCCGCGCGAACAGGGCGTCGTTGCTGCGGTCGCTAGCCACCGCGAAGCCCCTCGGCAACCTCGCGGGCCAGGTAGGTGAGGATGATGTCGGCGCCCGCTCGCTTGATCGCCGTGAGGTGCTCCAAGGCCACCGCATCACCATCGATCCAGCCCCGTTCCGCCGCCGCCTTGATCATGGAGTACTCCCCGGAAACGTGATACGCCGCCACGGGCCGGTCGGTGATGGCGCGGGCGGCGGCGATCACATCGAGATACGCCAAGGCCGGCTTCACCATGATGAGATCAGCCCCCTCGGCGATGTCGGCGCGAATCTCCGCTTGGGCCTCGCGATGGTTGCGCGGGTCCTGCTGATACCCCTGCCGGTCGCCCCCATCGGCAATCGACACGTTCACTGCGTCGCGAAAGGGCCCGTAGAGCGCCGAGGCGTACTTGGCGGCGTAGGCCAGGATGGCGGTCTGCTCATGGCCGGCGCCATCCAGCGCCCCTCGGATGGCCCGCACCTGGCCGTCCATCATCCCCGACGGCGCCGTGATGTCCGCCCCCGCCTCGGCCTGGGCCACCGCCACCCGCTCGTAGAGACGCAGCGAGGCGTCGTTGTCCACCTCACCGCCATCAGTGACGATTCCGCAGTGCCCGTGGTTGGTGTATTCGTCGACGCAGAGGTCGGCGATCAACACCACGGCGTCGCCCACCTCCGCCCGCAGGTCCTGGAGAGCCAGTTGCACAATCCCTTGCGGGTCCCATGCCCCTGAGCCCTCGGCATCCTTGTGGGCCGGTATGCCAAAGAGCATGACGGCGGGCACACCGAGAGCGGCCAGTTCCACAACCTCTCGGCGCAGCGATTCCCGGGTGTGCTGGACCACGCCAGGGAGGCTGGCAATGCCCTGGGGGTCGCTGATTCCCTCCCGCACGAAGAGCGGGGCCACTAGGTCGTCGACGGTCAGTCGCGTTTCGGCCACCAGGCGTCGCAGAGCCGGAGTGCGACGGAGTCGACGGAGGCGTTGTTCGGGGAAAGCCACCCCCCGAGGCTACCGGGGAGCGTGCTCCACTAAGGAAGCGAGTCGTTCCAGCGGGAGGTTCGTGAGGCTGTCCACCACGAGATCGGCCGTGGCGAAGTTGTTGTGCAATGTGATCCGACTCGGCACAGCCACCGCCCACATCCCCGCCCGCTGGGCGGCGCTGATGCCGTGGGCGGAGTCCTCCAGAGCCACACAAACGCTCGGCTCCACCCCGAGATCGGCGCAGGCCTTGAGATACACATCCGGCGCGGGCTTGCCGATTCCACCCACTTGATCAGACCCCACGATGCCTCCAAAGCGGGCCAGTAGACCGAGGCGGGCGAGGTTTGTCTGCAGCCAATCGGTCGACGACGACGACGCCACCCCTAGCGCCACCCCGGCGGCGGTGGCGGCGTCGATCAGTGTCTCCACTCCCGGCAGCGCGGGCAGGGCCAGCAACGCCGAGCGGCGCGCCGCTGCTTCGGCGGGGCCGTTGTAGATGCGTTCGAACGCCGATCGCTCGAAGCCGGTAACTCCCGCTGCCGCGCACAGGCGGGTCCACGAAGCCGCCTCGGCGTCGCGGCCGGTTCCCACGATGGTGGCCCACGCCGCAACACTCAGCGAATGCCCTTCCTGCGCAAAGGCGGCGGCCGCCGCTTCATAGATGATCCACTCGCTGTCCATCACGAGGCCGTCGAAGTCGAAGACCACTGCCTCCAGCATCACGGTGTGGCCCAGCGCAAGAGCGCCGCCACCAGACCGTCGATGGTGTGCTCGGACGCGGCTACCTCCACCGAGAGTCCGTGGCGATGAGCGGTAGCGGCCGTGACCGGACCGATACAGGCCACCACCGGCGGTAATCCGCCCGGACCCACCGCGTCCAAGCAGCGCTCCACCGAGGACGACGAGGTGAAGGTGATCACGTCGGCAGCCGCGATAGCAGCGCGCTGCTCTTGGGATACCGCCGCCGCCACCGTGGCGTAGGCGTCGGCCACCTCCACCTCCCAGCCCCGGGCCCGGAGGCCCTCGGGCAGCACATCGCGCGCCACTTCGGCGCGCACCACCAGGAGGCGGCCGGGCCCGGCGGGGAGCGACTCCAGTAAGGCTTCAGCCACGAACTGCTCGGGGACGAGGTCGGCGCGGATGTTCCCCACGGCCAAAGCAGCGGCGGTGCCGGGACCGATGGCGGCCACCTTGGCGGCACCAAAGGCACGAGCATCAGGCAGCGCGGCGAGGAGTCGCTGCGCTCCGTTGGGGGAGGTGACTACCACCCAGTCGAAGGAGCCGAGGCGACCCACGGCAGCGGCCAGGCTGACCCCGCCGTCGGAGGGCGCCACGATCTCGATCAACGGCACTTCGATCGCGTCGGCACCCAGGGCGCGCAGGGCAGCCGACAGTTGCGAGCCCTGTCCCCGAGTGCGGGTCACCACCACCCGGCGGCCCGACAGCGGACGACCTTCGAACCAGGCCAGGTTGAGGCCGGCCACCTCACCCACCACGATCACCGACGGGGCCAGAAGCTCATGATCGGCCAGGGTGGCGAGGGTGGCGCGCACGGTGCGCTGATTGGCTCGGGTGCCCCAACGCACCGCCGCCGCAGGGGTGAGCGGCGACAACCCCCCCGCCATCAACTCCGCCGCAATACGGCCGATGCGGGCCGCCCCCATCAGGATCACAATCGTGCCGCCGAGGTGAGCCACCGCCCGCCAGTCGACCGATCCGTCCTCGCCCACGGCGGGATCCTCATGCCCGGTGACCACCGTGAAGGAGGTGGAACTGTGCCGCAGGGTGAGAGGGATGCCGGCGTAGGCGGGCGCGGCGATCGCCGACGTGATCCCCGGCACGATCTCAAAGGCCACGCCCGCCGCCGCCAGGGCCGCCGCTTCCTCCCCACCTCGCGCGAACACAAACGGGTCGCCTCCTTTGAGGCGCACGACGGTGACGTGCTGACGACCCTTCTCCACGAGGAGGGCATTGATCTTGTCCTGGGTCATCGTCACCCGGCCGGGAGCCTTACCCACACTGATCCGCTCTGCGTGGGCGGGCGCCAACTCCAGGAGCGCCGCCACCGACAGTCGGTCGGAGATCACCACATCGGCCCGGCGCAGCACTTCGGCGGCCCGCACCGTCAACAGACCAGGGTCGCCCGGACCCGCCCCGACCAGGTAGACGGTCATCGACTCACCCCGCCCCCTGAAGGGCAACCGAACGCATGAGCACCATGGCCCGCACGGTAGACCGCCCCCTCCCCCCCACGGGCCGGGAACGCCCCTCCCCCTCGACGAGCCTTCACCGGCCCAGGAGCTCGTGACCACCGTGGGCGAGAAGATGGCGCGCCACCGCAGCGCCGTCCCGGCCGGTCTGGCGCAAGACCGTGCCACCATCCACCGACAACAGACGCCCCTCGATGGTCACCTCACCGCCTGAGATCGTGGCGTAGCCCGCCGCCGGCAGGGAGCAGTCGCCCCCCAGTTCGGCGAGAAAGGCGCGCTCTACCTCAACGCAACGGCGGGAGTCGGCGTGCTCGATGGCGGCCAGCACGTCAGCGAGGCTCTCGCCCGCCCGGCACTCGATGGCCAAGGCGGCCTGGCCCACCTGGGGAAGCACCACGTCGGTGGGGATCCGTTCGGCGATGTGCTCAGCCAGCCCCAAACGATCCAGCGCGGCGGCTGCCACCACGATGGCCGAGTGATCAGCGGCTTGGGCGAGCCGAGTGTGCATGTTGCCGCGGAGCCCTACGAAGCGGAGATCGGGTCGGGCCGCCGCCAGTTGTGACTGGCGCCGAAGCGATCCCGTGGCCACCTCGGCCCCGACGGGCAAGTCAGCCAGGCGGCACCCCACCAGCGCATCGCGCGCGTCGGCTCGCTCCGGCACTGCAGCGATCACCAGACCCGGTGCGCTCAAGGAGGGAAGGTCCTTGGCGCTGTGCACCGCGAGGTCGGCCCGTCCATCGAGCACGGCAGCCTGCACCTCTTTCACGAACACGCCCTTGCCCCCGATTTCCCAGATGGGACGGTCGAGTTGGCGATCGCCTTGTGTCTCCACCACCACCAATTCCACGGTGATGCTGGGGTCGGCCGCACCGAGCAGGGCCGCGACATGCTCGGCCTGCCACCGGGCCAAGGGACTTCCGCGCGTGGCCGCCCGGAGGGGGCGCACTATTGCGGTGGCGCGGCGTTGTCGTCGAGACCGAAAAGCTCGCGCAATGATGCCACCAGGCGATCGCCGCGGGGTGAACCGGCGGCGTCTTTCAGAACCACCGAGGGGTCGTGCAACAACTTGCTGATGATGCCCCGGGTCAGGCCCTCCACCGCCTCGACCTGCGCGGCATCAAGGCCATTGAGCCGACCACTGAAACGCCCAAGTTCGGCTTGGCGTAGTTCCTCGGCCCGCTCGCGCAGGGCCACGATCATGGGAGCCACCTGCCGAGCGGAGGTGTCGCCGAGGTAGCGGTCGAGTTCGTTGTCGAGAATCTCCTGGACCAACGCCGCCGCCGAGCGACGGGCGGCAATCCCGGCGTCGGCGAACCCGCGGAGGTCATCCATATCCAGCAGGGTGACCCCGGGGAGGTGCCCTACTGCGGGATCGATGTCTCGAGGAACGGCAATGTCCACGATGAGTAACGGCCGACCACCCCGGGCGGCGACCGCCGTTTCTACGTCATCGGCTCCCAACAGCGGGGCCGCCGCCCCGGTGGAGGAAAGCAGCACGTCGATGTTGGTGATCGCGGTAGGCACGTCGATGAGTAGGACGGACCGACCCCCCACGCGGGTGGCCAACTCCGTGGCCTTCTCCTCGCTCCGGTTGGCCAGCAAAATCTCGCTGCCGGCCTTGGCCAGCCCAAGCACCATCGCCGCTCCCATCTCCCCCGTTCCGAGCACCAGCACCCGGCGACCAGCCAGGCTCCCGAGGCGGTCAGCGGCCATGGCCACAGCGGCCTGGGACACCGAGGTGATACTCCGGGCGATACCCGTATCGGTGCGAGCACGCTTGCCAGCTTCCAGCGCGTGGCGGAACAACAAATTGAGGACGGGACCCGAGACGCCTTCGTCGCGGGCAATCTCCCAGGCAGCCTTCACCTGGCCGAGGATTTCGCTCTCCCCCAGCACCGCTGAGTCCAGGCCCGCCGCCACCGCAAATAAGTGAGAGGCGGCGCTGGCATCGTGATGGATGTAGAGATGGTCGGCGAAATCCTCGGGAGCCAGGAACGCCAATTCGGCGAAGAATTCGCGCACATCCTGGTAGGCACCGTGGAACCGCTCCGCCGCCACGTAGACCTCGGTGCGATTGCAGGTGGAGAGCACCACCGCCTCGGAGACGTTTTCACGGGTGATCAGGTCGTGGAGGGCCTTGGGAAGCCGGGCAGCGCCGATCGTCATCCGCTCGAGCAGCTCGAGAGGTGTGCTGCGATGGTTGAGCCCGATGACAACGACCGACACTCGGCGATCTCCTAAGGATGGAAGACCGAGGGGGAAGGCTCGGCGGGGGCGAGAGCGCTGTGCAACTGCTCCCGTGCCTCGTCGATTCGACCAGCCCGGACGAGATCAAGCATCCCCGAATCGAGAGCCGATCGCCAATCGGCGCCCAGGGTGGGTCGTCCCTGCGCCACCAGGCGGGCACGCCCCTCCGCCAACAGGTCGATCAAGATGTCGTATTCCGGTCCGAGTTGCCCCGCCAGCTGGTCGCGAAGCCAACTGGCCAACGCTGGGCTATGCCCGGCGGTGGAGACGGTTACCAAGAGCCGGCCCTGGTCGAGCCGGGCCGGCAGCGTGTAGGCGCAGCGCTCCGGATCGTCGGCGGCATTCACCCAGATACCCGCCGACTCTCCGTCGTCGAACACGGCTTGGTTGGCGGCGGGATCGTCGGTGCAGGCCACCGCTAACCGATACCCCACGACCTCATCTCGCCGGTAGGGCCGCTCCTCCCAGGTCACCGCCAGGTCGCGTACCGCCTCCGACACCACGGTGGCCACCACATGCACCACCGCCTCGGCGGCGAGCAGTCCCTGGATCTTCTCCACCGCTACGGTCCCGCCGCCCACCACCAGCACGCGCCGCCCGGTAAGAAGCAAGTTCACGGGGTACGCCGGCCCGCTGACCGGCATCAGCCCACTGCCCCGATGACCGGTGGCCCCCCCGCCTTGCGCTGCTGATAAAAGCTGAGGATCTGCAATTCGATGGCGAGATCCACCTTTCGAAGCGACACCTCTTCGGGTACCGCGATCATGGTGGGGGCGAAGTTCAAGATGGACGACACCCCCGCCGCCACGAGACGATCGGCCACCGACTGCGCGGCGTGGGCGGGGGTAGCGATGATGCCGATGGACAGCGCTCGCTCTTCGGCGATGTCGGGGAGATCATCGATTGAGCGCACCAGCACGCCTTGGACGTGGGTCCCGATGACGAGTGGGTCGGCATCGCACAACCCCACGATGGGAAAGCCGCGTTCGCCGAAGGCGCCGTAGTTAGCGAGGGCTTGCCCAAGGTTGCCCACCCCCACGATGACCACGGGCCAATCCTGGGTGAGCCCCAGTTGGCGGCTCATCTGAAAGATCAGGTACTCAATGTCGTACCCCACACCGCGCGTGCCGTATGACCCAAGGTACGACAGGTCCTTGCGAACCTTGGCGGCGTTCACGCCCGCCAACTCGGCCAGACGCTCCGAGGAGATGGTGCCGCCGCCGGCCTGCTCCTCCTCGTGGAGGCTGCGCAGATAGATCGGGAGGCGGGCAACGGTGGCTTCGGGGATCTTCCGGCGGTCGGTGAGCGACATGACTCCCCTACACTAGTGGCCAATTCACATGGTCACGAACACCCTCGGGGGCTAACGCAGTGCCTTCCGGAGCACCTTGCCGGTGGCACTCTGAGGAATCTCGTCCACGAACATGACCTTTTGGGGACACTTGTAACGAGCGAGATGGGCCTCACAATGGGCGATCAGGTCGTCTTCCTCCACGGCGATTCCCGTGGTCACCGCCACATACGCCTTCACCGCCTCCCCGGAGTGCGGATGAGGTACGCCGATCACCACCGCTTGGTCCACGCCGGGATGGGCCAGGAGTACCTCCTCGACCTCATTGGGATAGACGTTGAAACCCGAAACAATGATCAGGTCCTTCACGCGGTCGACCAGGAACAAGAAGCCGTCGTCATCCACCACCGCGATGTCGCCGGTGCGTAACCAGCCATCAGAAGTGAGGGCGGCGTTGGTGGCTTCGGCGTCGTTCCAGTACCCCGCGAAGACGTTCTTCCCCGCCACCCATACTTCGCCCGCATCGCCCACGAGGGTGTCCTCCCCGTCGTCGTCGACCAGGCGCACCCGCAACCCCGGCAGGGGAACGCCGATACTGCCTTCGGGGGCCTCGACACCGGTACCGCTGGTCACCACCGGGGCCGCCTCGGTGAGCCCATAGCCCTCCATGATCGCCAGCCCAAAGCGGTCACGGATGGCGCGCTGCACCAGCGGATCAAGCTTGGCGGCCCCTGAGGTGCCGACCCGCACCGATGCCATCGCGCCGGGGCCGCTACCCGGCAGCGCGGCCCATGCTCCCCACATCGTGGGGACCCCGCTGATCACGGTGACCTGGTGTTTCTCAACGGTCTCCAGGGCGCTCTGCGGGTCGAACCGTTCGACCAACACCATGGCCGCGCCCGCCATGAAGGACAGACCGAGCACCACGTTGAGGCCAAAGATGTGGGAGAAGGGCAATACCGCAAACGCCACATCGTCGGCCTGCTGCGATCGACCGGGATGCGCCTGACACTGCTCCAGGTTGGTCAGAAGGTTTCCGTGGGTGAGCATCGCCGCCTTCGGTGAACCTGCGGTACCGCTCGTGAAGATCAATACGGCAAGGTCATCCTCATCGCGCTGGACCACCGGCGCGGGGGTGGCGGCGAGGAGATCGTCGAGCAACACAGCGCCGGGCAACTCATCGCCTTGGCTGGTGATCACCGTCTCCAGCGCGGGGAGCGCGGCACGGTCGAGCAGGCCCACCACGGCGGTTGCCGCCGGCCCCACGATCACGGCGCGGGCGCCGATAGCCGCGAGTTCTCGTTGCACCTCGGGCCCGGGACTGGCCGGGTTGAGCGGCACGGCCACGCATCCCACCCCCAACACGGCGAGGTAGGACACCACGAAGTACCAGTTATTGGCCGCCACGATGCCGACGCGATCACCCGGTTGCAGACCGAGGCCCACCAACCCCCCCCGCAGGCCCGCCACCTGCTCTCGCAGCTGCCCGTAGGTCGTGACCTTCCCGCGAGAGATCAACGCGGTGGCGTTGGCGGGGTGAGGATCGATGATCGAAGCCAGGTTCACAATGACCTAGTCCAGCACATCCCCGGGCGGTGGCGCGCCTTGTGACCTCGCTGGCCCCTCAAGATGTGCTCTCACGCTGTCGATGATCAAAACATGACCCTCCGCCGCTGGTGTTCTGGCCTCACTATCGCTCTGCTCGTAGGTGTAGCGGCAACCGCTCCGGCGGTTAGCGCCCAAACCGCCATGCCGCAGCAGCCCGCCCTTGGGGCAACCCCGACGGCGCTGAGCGCTTCGGCTTCCATGGAGGCGGACTTCGTCAACCGCATCAACAGCCTGCGAGCCTCCAAGGGCCTGAGTCAGCTCCAAGTGTCGGGCGAACTGGTGAGCGTGGCCCGAAACTGGACCGACCAAATGACCGCCGCTCATTCCATTTCCCACAACCCGAACCTCGCCGGACAGGTCGGCGGGGCCTGGACCATGCTCGGCGAGAACGTGGGCACCAGCGGCCCCACCAACAGCGTTGATGTACTGATGCGAGCCTTCATCAACAGCCCCGGCCATTACGCCAACCTCATCAAGCCCAACTGGACGCACGTGGGGGTGGGGGTGACGGTCAGCGCCGATGGCAACGCCGTGTTCACCACCCACAACTTCATGGCGTTGGGTGCCCCGGCCCCCGCTCCCGCCCCGGCTCCCGCCCCGGCTCCCTCGACTCGCCCCCGCCCCGCGGCCCCCGCGGCGGCCGCAGCGCCTGCTCCCGTGGCCCCTGCTCCCGTGGCCGCCGCTCCCCCGACCCCGCACCCGAGCGCCAGCCGGATCACCGCCATGCTCAATCCGTTGCGGTCTATCGAACAAGGTTGATCAACGCCGGCACCGAGACGTCGGCCTCCAAACTCCCCCTCGAGCGGTAGCCCGACTAGCGCATGAAGAAGAGTTGACCTGCCGCGGCGAAGAGAATGATGGCCAGCAGGAGGGCGACGACGAGGGTGGTGCCTGGTCTCATGGTTCCTTCCTAGCCGCAAGGCTTACCGGGGTACCCGCAGGCGCATCCTCATCGGTGGGCGCACACAGCGTCACCTCGGTACCCAGCGGCATCGCCAACTCCACGGCGGCGGGGCGCTGACCCATACACACCGACAGCATCCCGTAACTATCCAGGACCAGACCGATCTGACCAGCGGCAATGCCTGCGTAGGTGTCCGCCCGCTCGGCGGTGCGCACATCCTCGCCCCAGCGCATCTGGATGCGGGGCCCTAGGTGAGCCACATCGTCAGGATCCACGTTGAGTTGGCAGTTCCCGTAGTGGTCCACCCACAGCACCTCGGCGATCAGAAGACCGCCATCCTCCTCGCGCATGATCGGCATCAGACCGGGCAGTAATGAGAGGGGGTCGATAGCGGGTCCGAAGGCATCAAGCGGCACCCCCAGGCACAGGTGGGCCGCCGCCGGGGCGAACACATCGCGCCCGGCGAAGGTGGCCCCGGGGGCCAGCAGTTGGAACTCGGGGTTGGTGAGTTCGACCGCAGCCGATGCCCCACCGCTCATGGCCACCGCCGATGCCAGCAGGCCGTTGTCGGGTCCCACCAGATAGCTCTGGCCGCCCCCCACCTCTACCGCCACCGCTCGACGCTGGCTCCCCACTCCGGGATCAACCACGGCCAGCACCACGCCGGGGCAGAGGTACTGCGCCGACCGCCCGAGGGTGAGGGAACCCCCGCGCACGTCATAGGGCCTGATGTCGTGGGTGAGATCAATCACCGACACCGCCGGAGCGATCGAACGAATAACCGACTTGACCACGCCAACGAACTCGTCGGCGGTGCCGTAGTCGGAAAGAAAGGTGATGGTGTCGAAGCGGGTGCTCATGACACCCCTGACGGTACCGGCGCGACAGCGCCGGCCGCCTATCCAGCGTCGCTGAAGCGATCCTGGAGGTAGGCGTCGACGTCGTCCTCTCGGATTCGGTACGACTTCCCGATCCGGGCCGCCCTCAGATCGCCGGACTGGATCAAGCGATACACGGTCATCGATGACACGCGCAGATGGTCGGCGACCTCTGCCGGTGTCAAGAACTGAACTCGCGGTGCTGTTGCCAAGGAAGGCACCCCTCTCCAAAGGTGTGGGGGCAGCGTACGCATCTGTGGCTCGTGTGGCTAGTGGGGATCTGGGGAGCCCCTCAACTCTGGCCTAATTCCCCGCTGCGGGCGGCCGCCGCCGCCACCGCGGCGACAAAGGCGGCACGGACCCCGCGGTCCTCCAGCACCCGCAGACCCGCGGCGGTGGTGCCCCCCGGCGAGGTGACAGCGTCCCGCAGGGCTTCGGGGCTTTGTTCGCCGCGGGCCAGCAGGGTGGCGGCCCCCAACAGCGTCTGGATAGACAGCGCCCGGCTCACCTCGGTGGGGAGACCACTTTGCCCGCCCGCCTCGATCAGGGCTTCCGCCACCAAGAAGACATAGGCCGGTCCCGAACCCGAGAGACCCGTGACCGCGTCGAGCATGGCCTCCTCGACGCGCACCACGGTGCCCACAGCACCCAGAAGTTCCTCGGCCCAGACCAAATCCTGTTCCCGGGCGCCGCTCCCGGGCGCGATGGCTGAGGCGCCGAGGCCTACCACGGCGGGTGTATTGGGCATGGCGCGCACCACCGCGGTGCCATCGGGGAGGTGGGTTTCCAACGCCGCCAGGGTGACTCCGGCGGCAATCGACAGCACCCGACCCGCCCCCGCAACCCCGGCGATCCGGCACACGCCGGCTACCTCTCCCGGTTTCACCGCGATCACCGTGCCCGCGGCCTCGCCGGGGGTACTGGTGAGTTCCACGCCGGGAAAGATCTGCACCAACGCCTCGCGTCGGGCGACATCCGGTTCCACGATGCGAAGGTCGATGGCGCGATGCCCGCCCGCTCGGAGCAAACCGGACACGAGGGCCTCGCCCATCCGGCCACCACCGATGACTTGGAGGTCAATCATGCGGTCAACCTACCCGCCCGTCGAGGGCATCACGGAGCGTGGGCCCCCCCGTCGGCCGCCGCCCGGGGTGGGGCGGTGATCACGGCGGACGGGAGGAGGCCTCGCTCACCCCTTCCCCGATCGGGTGCTGACGGAGCCACTCCCGCCGCCGCCAACCAACGTAGATCAGAACAACATGAAAGGCAATGAATCAGTCTGAAAACCGTGAGGCGAAGCCGATCCGAAGGGCCGGTCGAAAGTACTGCTCAACCCAGGCGTACACCGAGCCCAGCACTCGATCGAGTTCTTCGGTGGTCACGGAGCGATTGTCGAGTTGGCCCAACAGGAAGATCGCATCTTCAGCGCCGATACAGAACGCCGCGCCATAGAGCCGCCGATTACGGCGCAGCAGGTGCTCGAAGAACAACGCGTGGTTCTCCTCTGGCCCGGGCATGACGTACGTCTCGTAGTGCAGGGTGCGCTGACGCAGGTGAAACCACACCGTGAACACGTCCTTCGCCTCCCCGGTCACCCGCACAAACCAGCGGCGTTCGCCCGATTCGTGATCTCGCTCGACGGCCACGACCAGGGGGTTGTTGCGTAATTGCTCGGCCAACCAATCGCTGATCCGATGGTCGAGAATCTGGAGATCCTCCGGCGAGGACGGCATGGACATGCCCTGAACCTACCGGCGAAGTGGGCCCGACGGCACCGCCGCGATCAGCGGCAGTCGACGAGGGCGCGGGCGGTGATGTCGCTGTAGATGCGTCGTAGCCGAGCCGCTGCGGTGGACCAGGTGTAGCGCTGGGCGCGACGGGCGGCGCGTTCGGAGAACTCGGCGGCGAGCCCCGGCGAGCGGAGGATCTGACCCGCCCGAGCGGCGAACATGGCGGGGTCCCGCCCTTCCACGAGAAACCCGGTACGACCGTGTTCGACGAGGGTTCGCAATCCGCCGACGTCGGCGGCCACCACCGGGGTGCCGCAGGCGGCGGCTTCCAGCGCCACCAGCCCAAAAGACTCGGATCGACTCGGCACCAGCACCACATCGGCGGCCCGGTAGTACGTGGAGAGGAGGTGATGCGATACCGGCTCGATGAACCGCAACTGCTCCGCCATCCCCAGATCGGCGGCGAGGTGGTGAATGCGTTCGACCTCAGCGCCACCGTCGACGCCGCTGGACCCGCCCACGATCACCAAGGTCGCATCGGGACGTTCCAGCGCCGCCAAAGCGCGCACCGCCACGTCCAGGCCTTTCAGCGGCTGAATGCGCCCCACAAATAACAGCACCGGTCCGTCTTCCAACTTCAGGTGCGCCAACGCCTGTCGAGCCCCCACCCGGTCGCCCGGAGAGAAAAAGGCATGGTCCACGGCGGGGGCCACGATCTCGATGCGCTGTGGATCGGCACCGTAGAGCCGCACCAGTTGATCCACCTCCGCGACACCATTGGCCACGATGGCGTCGGAGCAGCCGATGACGGCGGCCTCGGCCCGCACCCGCCGCTGAGGCTCGGGATCACCCGTCTCCGCCTTCGCCCGGGCCAGGGTGTGAAAGGTGGACACCAAGGGCAGGCCGAGTTCGTGTTTGAGTTGATGGCCCGCCACCCCCGACAGCCAGTAATTGGCATGGAGGGCATCGACATCGCGACGAGCAGTGAGGTGAGCCCGCACGCCGGCGGCAAAGACCTCCACTACGTCGGGCAGTTGCTCCTTGGCGGAGTCGAGAGGACCGGCCTCGATGTGCACGACCCGGAACCCGGGCTCTACCTCCACGATCTCAGGGCCGTCTGCCCACCGACGCGTGAACACATCGGCCTGAACTCCCGCCTGGGCCAGCGCCGACACCATCTCGCGGACGTAGACGTTCATGCCGCCGCTGTCGCCCTGGCCGGGCTGGGCTAGCGGCGACGTGTGCAGCGAGAGGACGGCGAGACGGCGCATAGAAGGTACCGCAGATCTCTAACGCTGGAAATCGGCGAGTTCTTCCACGCCGTTCCCAAAACTGCTTTCGTTCTCCCGTCGGAACGAGTCGTAAATCCTGATCAGGGTCTTCTTTTGCTCCTCAGAAAGCTCCGGGGTTCGGCGGATCTCGGAGACGAGATCGGTGCCATCGCGCTCGTCGAGAATGCCCGCCCGGATATAGAGCGTCTCCGAGGAAATCTCCAGTGCCCGGGCGATCTGCTGCAATATCTCCGCCGAAGGCTTGCGCAGGCCCCGCTCGATCTGGCTCAAGTAGGGGTTGGAGATCCCGGCCATCTCGCTCAGCTTTCGCAGCGAAAGATGATCGCTGTGCCGCTGGTCACGGATGAACTCGCCCAGGTCACGCCAGCGGTTCTCTAGTTCTTCTTTCACCCCCTAGACGCTACGCGACCAGCGCTAGCAACCCATAGTTGAGGGTTAGCAGCCGGGTTAGAGGAGTGAGTCCACCGAGGCCTCGCCCGTCTTGTAGCGACGGGTGATCTCGGCTTGGAGGGCATCGATCTTCTCGAACAAGGCGTGGCGTTGACCCGACACCTTCACCTCCAGTTCGGCCAGACGGTCGGTGATACTGCGGAGTTGTTCGTCGGTCTGGGTCGACAATTGCGACAACCCGCTGCCGCCGACGATGGCATCGAGTTCGGCTTCGAGGTCGGCGGGGAGATCACCCGGCGACATCACCTGAGGGAGCCGGCCCATCCCGGGTGCGTGAGTGCGATCGGAGAGGACCTCCGGCAAGCGGGCGATGAGATCGCCGAGGTCGGCGGGATCGTCGCCCGCCGCCCGACGCGTGCCTTCGAGCCCCACAATGTCCAGCCGACCCTGTACGAGACGGCGAAGCAACGACAGGCCCGTCTCCACCTCCTGGCACTCAGCCCGCATCGCCCGTACCTCATCCATGGTTCGCGCCGGCAGATCGCCTAAATAGCCGGGATCAAGGAGAAGGGCGAGATCTGCTGCCATGGGGCCGATCTTACTCCCCTCGTGGATTCCACCGAACCACGGCCTACTCTGATGTGTATGCACCGCTCTATTGCTTCCCTCGCCGCCCTGACCACCAGCGCCATCGTCCTGCTCGGCTGCGGCGCTCCGTCGGAAGACAGCGCCAGTCAATGCACCCCCACGTCCGAGGTGACCGTCAAGGGCGACGACGCCTTGAAGTTCGACAAGGAGCGGTATGAAACAACGGCGGGCTGCGTCAACTTCACCTACCTGAACGAGGGCGGCATCCCGCACACGTTGCTGATCAAGAATAACGATGAGTTCCTGCTCCAGATCGGCGACTCGGATGAGGGCACCGTCGAACTTGAGCCGGGCCAATACACGCTCTACTGCAACATCACCGGCCATGAAGCCGGCGGCATGGTGGCCGAACTCGTCGTTACCTGAACCCGCGGGGTCAAAGCGGGAGCAGGATCTCCCATCCGACGATCCAGATGACCGCCAGCAGCACGAAGGCGGCGATGATGGTGTGCTGGTGCTTGTCGAAGACCAGCGTATTAAAGGGGCTGTCGAAGCCCCCGATGAGCCCCAGGGCAGAAGCCTCGATGAACCCGAACAGAGCAAGCACGATCACCCAGTAGACGATGGTGCTCCCGACTTGCACGGGATAAAACCCGGGGCCGTGGGCCGCGAACACCATGAACCAGAGCATGGCGACGGAGAACAACGTGTTACAGCGCGAGGCGCGGGCAGCCTTCTTGGCCGCAGCGGGGGCGTCGGGATTGGCAGCACCACCGGCGGCCACCGTCTCGGCGTTGCCAATCACGATTTTCTGGTTGCGCCAAATCACCCCCCACACGTTGAGGAACATGGTGATGCCAAAGAGCATGCCCGTGAGGATCGCCACGCCGGACGCGCCAGCGAGGTAGTTGGAATTCGTGTCGCTGCTCGCTACCCCCACCAGGATCAGGCCCGTGGCAAAGGTGAGCAGCGCGGCGTACCGGAACCACCACAACGCCCGGAAGGTCACCTTCCGTAGTGCCTCGGAGCGGGCCCCATCGGACAGTTC